>CAZVHL010000162.1:0-3399 GCA_964626925.1 uncultured Nitrospiraceae bacterium | reverse complement strand
TTAAATATCTTCAGGTGTGATATTGTATTTTTCGATTTTTCGGTAAACAGTACGTACAGTTATGCCAAGTAAACGGGCTGCTTTTGATTTATTCCAACCAGCCCTTCGCAGGGCTTCAATAATAGCTGTAGCCTCAGATTCTGTATCGGTGATGGAAGGAACTTTTGCATTTGACAAATCAATAAGTTCGTTTGGGAGATGATTATCGCATATCGTGTTTTGATGGCAGAGAATAAACGAATGTTCAAGAGCATTTTCAAGTTCTCTAACATTGCCGGGCCAATGGTAGCTCATGAATATTTCCATAACGGTATTGGTAACAGCCTCGATATTTTTATTGAACTTATTATTGAATGTCCGAAGGTAATGCTCTACAAGTAATGGGATATCGTCTTTTCTATCTCTCAAGGCTGGTAGCGCTACTTCTACAACTTTCAATCTGTAATAAAGATCTTTTCTGAATTGGCCAAGTTTTACTTTTTTTGATAAATTCTGATTGGTTGCGGCAATTACTCTAATGTCTACTTTTACAGGGGTGGAATCACCAACGCGCTCCAGTACTTTTTCCTGTATTACCCGCAACAGGCGCAGCTGCATTCTCTGTGAGATATCGCCGATTTCATCCAGGAATATGGTTCCCCTGTCTGCTTTCTGGAATCGGCCGGTCTTGTCCCTGTCAGCGCCTGTAAAAGCTCCCTTAACATGTCCAAACAGTTCACTTTCAAGCAGGCTCTCGGTAAGAGCCGAGCAGTTTACCTTTACCAGTGGGTTATTATTCCGATTCCCGCTGTAATGGAGTGCATCAGCAACCAGCTCTTTACCGGTACCGCTTTCACCTGTAATAAGGACTGTGGTCTGTACACTGGCTAAATCTTCTATAAGTGCATAAATATTTTGCATAGTTTTATTTTGGCCAATCAGATTGCTGAATTTTTGGCGTTCTTTAAGGCTGCGTTCCAGATAATTAAGGCGTGTTTCGTCGCGGATTACCATAACAGCCCCGGAAAACTCCCCTTTGGGGTTAATTAGAGGTGATGTTGTGATCGTTACGGTCTGCCTGTCATGTCCCGGCCTGTTACATTTAATTTGATTTGTTTCAACGGTCTGTTTCGTCTGTATGGTTTCCTTAAATATGTCGAAACATTTTTTTGTACATTTTTTTGAAAGGCTGTCGAGAGGTTTGCCAATGCTCTTACGATCTATATCACATATATCATTTGCAGCCTGATTAGTTTCCAATATATTGAAGTCTTTATCAATAGTGATGATCGCATCTTTAACACTACTGAAAATTGCTTCGAGATTTGAACGGTAATTTTTGTTTTCATCTTCCAGTGCCTTATGCTGTAATGCTCTTGCGGCAGTATGAATCAAGGTGTCAGGGCGCACAGGTTTGGCAATATAATCAAATGCCCCCAGCCTGATAGCGTCTGAAGCTGTATCGATGTTTGGAGATCCCGTAATCATAACCACAGGAAAGGAATGATTTGCTCCTTTAATTTCATTCAATAAGTCTATGCCGGTCTTTCCGCCCAGGATGATGTCGGCAAATACAAGGTCAAAGTTCGTTTCTGAAATTAACTGGATAGCTTCGTGAAAATCACTTGCGGTTGTTACATCATGGCCTTCATCGCTCAAAAAACTTTTGAAAGTATATCGAATGCTCTCTTCATCATCTACAATCAGAATTTTATTCTTCATATCTCTCTTTTTTGCCATATGCCGGAATTTCTATTATGACTTCAGTAAATTCTCCGGGAACGCTCTTAATTCTAATATTCCCTCCATGATTATTAACGATGCCGTGACTGATGCTTAATCCCAGTCCTGTGCCGATTTTTGCCGGTTTTGTTGAGAAAAAAGGATTCATTATCTGATCCTTTATTTCACAGGTTATTCCAGTGCCATGGTCACGAAATATTATTCTTACATAAGGGTGGTCATTAATTGTTATTTTACTTCCGTTAATATCGAGGACTTTGTTGGGATGCTCTCCTGGATATTGTTGATTAAGGGCAAACCGTGCATTACTCAGAATGTTCAGAAATACCTGCTCGATCTGCTGTGGCTGAGCTAACAGGAGAGGCAGGCCATTTGTCACATTATTATTTATATGAATTCCGTCTTTGCGCAGTTGAGCTTCGGTCAGGGCAAGTGCATCCGAGAGCATTTCATGAATATCAACCGGTTTCTTTTCATCCCTATTGTCTCGTGCAAAGGCAAGGAGTCCACCCACGATGCTTGCAATGCGTTCACTCTCCATGATAATTCGCTCGGAAATATCATGCTCTTTGCTTTCTATTGCGGATTTCTTGGATATTAATTCGGCATAATTAATTATGCCGTTAATAGGATTATTAATTTCGTGAGCTACACCTGCAGCCAGTTCACCAAGAGAAGCAAGGTGGGCAGCCCGCAAAGCCTCTGCTTCTGCACGTTGCAGCTCAGTAACATCCCTGGCAATTGATCTCGTCGTAATAATTTGACCGTTTTCATCGAAATCAGCATATACATTAATAATCGCAGGGAAGGTGGTCCCGTCTTTTCTTACAAAGGTTCTTTTCATATTTTTAAGAACAGTATCTTTTTTTAATTTAGAGAAATACTGTTCAGTGAGTAACCTGGATTCTTCTGTTAAAAAATCCGTTACAGACCTGCCTATTATCTCTTCCTTCCTGTAGCCCAACATCTCTGCTTCGGTTTCGTTACAGTCAATGATTATCTTATCTTTATTCAATGTATGATACATGTCAGGGGCGTTGTTATATAAATCCCTGTATTTTTTCTCCGATAGCCTGAGGGAATCTTCAGCATGTCTTCGGGACGCTATTTCATTGTTAAGCAGGTTAATAGCGGAAGTAAGATCCGAAGTCTTCTCTTCAACCAGCTCTGTGAGGTGGTTTCTGTGGTTTATGAGTTCATTTTCCATTTTTTTGCGGTTTGTTATATCCCTGACTATATGAATTATCCCCATTGGCTTATTGTATGGATCAAGGCGGGGAATTGCCTTAATTTCGAGATACTTGTTTAAATGAGGCTCATAGTATTCATTAGTTATCGGCCTGCCTAATTGCATACAAGTGCAACTGGGGCAATCATCAGGGGGCTTGTCTTTGCCATGAAAGACACTAAAGCACTTAGATTTCACAATTTCTTTTACACTGATACCAAATGCGCTTTCAGCTGCTTTATTGGTCTTAATGATATTGAAATTCTTATCATGAACGGTGATTATGTCATCAATTGTGTCAAATGTATCTATCCAGTCCTGCTTGGACATTCTGATTAATTCTTCTGCCCACTTGTGATGACTAATCTCCCTGACAACTTCGATACCGGCTACTATTTTTCCTGATGCATCTCTAATGGGAGAGGCGGTTATTTCAACGTGCAGCACTT
>CAZVHL010000161.1:2107-3449 GCA_964626925.1 uncultured Nitrospiraceae bacterium | reverse complement strand
CTCTACGGTTTTCAAGACCGTCGCCTTCGTCCACTCGGCCACTCCTCCAACTCAAAAACTAATCCCATAACCAATGGCCTGTAACCTGTAACCGGAACATTTTTGACCCTTCTCTATATATGGAGAAGAGCAAAAAGACAGAATATTATACCAAAACTGCCAATTAGTTGGAAGTTTTCTGCAATCATGATTTACTATAAGATGTGCAGGTAATTTAGTGAGTTCTTTCGTGCTGTAAAATCTGCTTATTAGCCTAACCAATGAAAAAATATAATCTTAAACCATCAATAGTTCCGAAGCAATCAATCGATTATTCATCTCATCTGAACTCTGAGCAGCTTGCCGCTGTTACGGCCGGAGACGGCCCGGCCCTTGTAATAGCAGGAGCCGGCTCTGGCAAGACAAGAGTGGTTACATACAGGGTTGCATACCTTATTGAACATGGAATAACACCGTCACGCATTATGCTTCTCACTTTCACGAATAAGGCCGCCCGGGAAATGTTACAAAGGGTGGAGATGCTTATCAAAACTGAAGCCAGGAGAGTATGGGGTGGAACTTTTCATCATATAGGAAATATTATCTTAAGGAAATATGGCGAGACCATAAACCTGGACCCCAACTTTACGATACTCGACAGAGACGATTCTAAAAGTCTTGTTGAGTCCTGTATTGCTGACCTCAATTTGAGAAAAGATAAGATGTTTCCAAAGGGTAATGTGGTTTTGAATATTATCAGCCACTCAACCGGAACTATCAGACATGTAAAGGAGGAAATAGAGGAGCACTATGATTATCTCGAACTTTATTCTGAAGAGATAGAACGGGTATGCGGAATATATAATGCAAAAAAGAGAAATATGAATCTTGTAGACTTTGATGATCTGCTGGTCCTCTGGAGAAAAATCCTTATAGAGTCCCCTTCTATTAAAGAGAAACTCTCGGACAGGTTTCTTCATCTGCTTGTGGATGAATACCAGGACACCAATAAAATACAGTCCGAGATCGTAGACCTTATGGCATCAGCACACAAAAATCTTATGGTGGTTGGTGACGATTCACAGGCTATTTATTCTTTCAGAGGTGCATGCTTTGACAATATAATTAATTTTAATGACAGGTACCCTGACGCAAAATCATTTAATCTTACAACAAACTACAGAAGTACAGAAGAGATATTGCATCTTGCAAATGAAACCATAGCTTACAACAGCAGACAGTTTCCCAAGGTCCTGCATTCTCTCGAGAGGACCGGGCCTTTGCCGGCGCTCATTCCTTTGAAAAACCTGCCACAGCAGGCGGAGTTTGTTTCACAGAGGATACTTGAACTTATTGATGAAGG
>CAZVHL010000161.1:0-2007 GCA_964626925.1 uncultured Nitrospiraceae bacterium | reverse complement strand
ATCAGGTCGGATGATATCGCAACAATGCTCCCAAAGAGAGGGAAAGAAAACTGGCACTCATTTAAATCCGGTGTAGGTGATCTGAATGATGGAGATTTAGCACTTCATCCTGCTGAAGCGATCAGAGATATTCTGGAGAGGGGGTATGATATTTATCTGAGGGGGAACTTCGAAAATTATGAAAACAGAAGAGAAGATATAGAACAGCTTTCAAACTATGCAAACAATTTTAAATCTACAAGAGAGTTTTTGAGCGATCTTGCGCTGCTTACGAGCGTTCAGGCCGAAGATGTTGTAGAGTCTGATGATGGAGGGGAATCGATTGTGCTTTCTACTGTTCACCGGGCAAAGGGTTTAGAGTGGTCGAGGGTTTTTGTGATAGGGCTAATTGACGGTGGTTTTCCATCAGCTAAGGCTATGGGAGATCTTGAGGGCGAAGAAGAGGAAAGGCGAATATTTTATGTTGCTATTACAAGGGCCAAAGATGAGCTGTACCTATGTTATCCGGTCATGGACAACAGATGGTACGATGGCTCGATAATCAAAAGACCGTCCTTATTTCTTCAGGAGCTTTCAACGGACACATACGAAAAGTGGGAGATAGAAGAATAATTTATTAGCATTTTTTAGTTCCGTAGACTATAAGATTCAATTATAATATAATAAATTTATATCATGATTCATTCGGATGTCTATCTTTCCAAAACTGATGATGCATACAGGGGGACCTGCGAAGCCCTTGACGCGCTCGGGTTTAGTGTTACGGGCAAACGAGTTTATATTAAGCCTAACCTGACAGGTGCACGCCCATCACAGGATGGTTTGACTGTTGATATAGGCCCTGTCCGGGCAGTACTTGAACGGCTTCATGACTGCCCACAGATTACAATCGGAGAATCGTGCAGTAATACTGCTGAAGCATTCGAGAAACTCGGGTATCGACAGCTGGTCGATGAATTTCCGAATGTAAGTCTTGAAGATATGAGGTTTTCCGAAATTGTGTGGAAACCGATTCCAAAACCTTTTCATACAAAAGAGATGCCATTCAATGCAAATGTGTTTACACATGATTACATCATTAACATAGCCAAGATGAAGGCCCACTCGCTTGCGGGAGTGACATTATGCATGAAAAACATTTTTGGTTTTATACCTACACGTAAGCAAAAGCTGATGTACCATCCGTTTATCCGTAAGGCTGTTCTCGATATGAACCAGATTGTTCCCAGCCATTTCAGCATTGTGGATGGAGTATGGGGCAATGAATTTGATGAGATCCAGAGCACACCCAAAAAGACATGCGCTATTGTGGCAGGGGAAAATCTGCTGGCTGTTGATATGATCGCTGCTGAAATAATGGGTATAAATTTAAATGATATTGAAACGTACAGATTGGCGTTTGAACTCTGGGGAGATCCAAAAATTAATCTGTCTGGTAGCGGGCTTGATGAGGTAAGGACCCGGTATAGACAGGGCTGTCTGTTTACAACAAGGATAAGGTATTTAAAGGAAACAGCGGCTAGCCTTGCTTATCGTGTAGTTAGCCGGCACTAAGTATAATCCGCGAATTGTTGTCTATTCTTTTCAAATCAATATCGTTTTCTTGATGTATAATATTTCAAATTATTATTCTAAATACTTTTTTTGAGGAGAAAAATATGCCGTATAACAAAGAAATTAATCTGTCTCTGGAATGCATCGATAAGGACGAACTGCTACAGCGAATAAATGATGGCACTGATTTTGTTATTGTTGATACGATCGGAAAGTATGACGGAAACAGATTTAAAATTAAAGGAGCCAAAACCATTTCTTATCGAGAGGTTGTAGACAGAAGGGATGAATTAAAATCTTATGGCGAGATAATCATCTATTGCAAGCACAGGGAATGCGTAGCATCCAAAAAAGTGGCCCTTGGCTTAAAACTTCAGAATATTCCGAATGTAAAAGTATACGAAGGCGGTATCGATGAGTGGGTAGAAAATGACCTTCCTGTGGAAGAGGAGT
>CAZVHL010000160.1:0-3452 GCA_964626925.1 uncultured Nitrospiraceae bacterium | reverse complement strand
AAAGACTGGATGTGGCCGGTTATTAATTTTTCAATACTCGCGGTTGTACTTGTACTGGCAGGACGTAAACCCGTAAAGGAATATTTTAGAAAACGTACAGAGCTTATCGAAAAATCCCTTCAGGAAGCAAGTGATGCAAAAGCATTTGCCCGGAAAACTCTTGAGGAAGTCCAGGACAGGTTCAGAAATACAGACAGGGAGTTAGAGATGATCCTGGAGGCGGCGAGAAAATCAGGAGAGAAGGAAAAAGAGGCTATTATTGCAGAAGGTGAGAGAGTAAAGGAAAAAATTATTGAGCAGGCTAAGGCAAATATAGATTTTGAACTGCAAAAGGCCAAAGAAACAATAAAATCCGATGCTGCTTTAATGGCCCTTGAACTTGCTGAAAAGGAGATCAGGGGAAAGCTCGGACAAAAAGAGCAGGAATCTCTTATTGATTATGACATTAAAAGACTTGAGGCAAAAAATTGAACAAAAACCAGATTGCAAAAAAATACAGCAGGGCCATATTAAACACAGTCAAGCTTTCAGATATTCCCCGAGTAATCGAGGAACTGAAGGCTTTTTCTTCACTTATAGACGATAACAGGCAGCTTAAGCTCCTTTTTGCAGGTCAGATTTTTACGGATGAAGAAAAAGGGAAAGCTTTTGATGCAATTAAACCTTCTCTGAAATTTAATGCCGGTACCGAGAAATTCCTGAACCTCATAATAACCCAGGGATATTTAACGGCGATGAAGGAAATCATAACCTATACAATTAATGTGTATAACGAGAAGCAGAAAAAGGCCTCAGCAGTGGTGATTTCCCCGGTCTCTCTGAACAAGGGTTATGTTGACAGGTTAAAAGTTGCATTAAAGAAATTGATAGACAGAGATGTAGATATAGAAAACGAAGTTGATCCGTCGCTTCTTGGCGGCTTTGTGGTAAGAGTTGGCAGCACTATCTATGACAGCAGTGTCAAAGGCCAGCTCCGTCTTTTGAAATCGGAATTAATGAGATAAATATTAGGCATTTGTAAGGGCGTATTGCAATACGCCCCTACTATTTTCGGAGGTGAATGAATGGATGTTTCAGAACTTAAAGCTGACGAAATAAGTGAGCTGATAAAAAAACAGATTACTGACTTTGAAAAACGTGTTGATGTAAGCGAAGTCGGAACGGTTGTGAAGGTCGGTGACGGTATCGCAAAGATATACGGCCTTGACAAGTGTATGGCCTCGGAACTGCTGGAGTTTCCCAATGATGTATTTGGTATGGCCCTGAACCTTGAAGAAGACTCTGTCGGAGCTGTTCTTTTTGGTGAAGATACGCTGATCAAGGAAGGCGATATTGTAAAACGCACAGGAAAGATTATGTCAGTGCCTGTGGGGGAAGCCCTGCTTGGAAGGGTGGTCAATGCTATTGGCCAGCCTATTGACGGCAAGGGACCAATTGAATCTAAAGAAAGCCGGATAGTTGACGTTGTTGCTCCCGGTATTATTGACAGGCAACCTGTACGTGAGCCTCTCCAGACCGGAATTAAATCAGTTGACGCGATGATCCCCGTTGGAAGAGGACAGAGGGAGCTGATCATTGGTGACCGTCAGGTCGGTAAGACCGCAATAGGTATTGATGCCATTATAAACCAGAAAGGCGGCGATGTTGTATGCATTTATGTCGCTATCGGTCAAAAGCGTTCCAATGTTGTCCGTGTTGCCAAAAAACTCGAAGAAGCAGGTGCAATGGAGCACACAATTATCGTTTCTGCAACAGCGAGTGAGCCGGCGCCTCTCCAGTACATTGCTCCCTATACAGGATGTTCAATGGGAGAATTCTTCAGGGACAGCGGCAAACACGCATTGATTGTATATGATGATCTTAGTAAACAGGCTACTGCATACAGACAGCTTTCGCTGCTGCTCAGACGTCCTCCGGGACGTGAAGCGTTCCCCGGAGATGTTTTCTATCTCCATTCAAGACTGCTTGAAAGGGCGGCAAAACTCTCTGATAAACTTGGCGGAGGTTCTCTGACAGCGCTTCCGATTATTGAGACGCAGGCCGGTGACGTGTCCGGTTATATTCCTACAAACGTTATTTCCATTACAGACGGCCAGATATATCTCGAGCCGGAACTGTTCTATGCCGGTGTGAGGCCTGCTGTTAACGTTGGTCTTTCGGTCAGCCGTGTTGGTGGCGCTGCCCAGACTAAAGCGATGAAACAGGTTGCGGGAACACTCAGGCTTGACCTTGCCCAGTACAGGGAGATGGCTGCATTTGCCCAGTTCGGGTCTGACCTTGATAAGGCAACTCTTGCGCAGATTGAGCGAGGAAAGAGAATGGTCGAACTGCTGAAACAGGACCAGTATAGTCCGATAACCATGCAGGATCAGGTAATAGTCCTGTTTGCAGGTACCCAGGGATACCTCGATGATATCCCGGTAGAGGCAATCAAGAAATTTGAAAATGAGTTCCTCAAGTTCATGAAAGGGACAAAAGATGACATCCGTACTGAACTTGCCGACAAAAAAGCGATCGATGATGATCTAAAGGCAAAACTGGTTCAGGCAATAGAAGAATTCAAGAAAGGATTTCAGGCATAAAAACAGTAACTGGTAAATAGTAACGCGTGACAAGAATTTTTGAACTCGTTACTTGTAACTTGTTACTCGTTACGGAATAAAAATGGCTACTTTAAGAGATATCCAGAAAAGAATAAAGGCGGTTGAAAATACCAAGAAGATAACAAAGGCCATGAAGATGGTGGCTGCTTCGAAACTGAGAAAAGTACAGAGCAGGATGATGGATCTCAGGCCTTATGCTGATAAAATGCATGATGTTCTCATAAGTCTTGCCAAAGGCGCTGACAGGGAATCTCATCCATTGCTTTCATTCAGGCAGAGAAAGACTGTTGAGGTTGTTGTTGTCACTTCTGACAGGGGTTTGTGTGGGGCCTTCAATACTAATATTATTAAAGCTGCTCAGGACGCGATTGACAGTTACACAAAAGAAGGTTTTGAAGTCAGCATCAGTACTGTTGGTAAAAAAGCCAGGGACTATTTTAAGAGGAAAAATGTAACTGTAAGAAATTCCTGGACTGGCATTTCAGGGAGCGTAAGTTTTTCCAGTGCTGAGGAAATCGCAAATGATATCAAAGAAAATTATATGAATGAAACTGTTGATGAGGTGAATGTAGTATATAACGCGTTCAAATCAATGGTAGCACAGACAGTGACTACTGCTAAACTGCTTCCATTATCTCCTGAGGAAGAAGGAGAAGAAGAGGCCGGTGCGGAATCTGCAGCAGATTTTATTTATGAACCTTCCATGGAAGCAATTTTTGACAGACTGATTCCACGAAATGTAGATATACAGATTTACAGGGCGCTCCTTGAAAGTTCGGCTGCTGAAGAAGCAGCAAGGATGAGTGCCATGGAAAACGCAACACAGAGCTGCACCGATATGGTAGGGAC
>CAZVHL010000159.1:0-3479 GCA_964626925.1 uncultured Nitrospiraceae bacterium | reverse complement strand
AGAATAAAGATAAAAGAAAATCCCAGAATAAAAACAAGAGAGTTCGTCAAGGTCAGAAACCTCACTCTGGGCCTGTCCGCATTACCGGTAAGATCCTCGAAAGATACACCTGTTATGTATGAGACATAAGAAGGAAGCAATGGCAATACACAGGGAGAAAGAAAAGACAGCACCCCTGCTAAAAAAGCCAATGGATAGGAAACTTCGGCATTAAACGACATTATTATAAACTAACCTCCTTTTATTCTGGACAACCTCATGGAATTTAATATAACCGCAAGACTTAACCCCATATCTCCGACAGCCACTGCTACCCATAAATTAATCACTCCCATAAGGGCCAGGATTGTAAAACTGCCCTTAACAAGGATTGACAGCGCCACATTCTGTTTTACGACATGCATTGTCTTTCTGCTGAGATACATCAGGTAGTCGATCTTGCTCAGGTCATCATGCATCAGGGCTATGTCCGCTGTTTCTATTGCCACGTCGGTGCCGATGGCGCCCATGGCTATTCCTACATTGGCTACGGCAAGTGCAGGTGCGTCGTTTACACCATCGCCCACCATTGCCACGCTGCCGAACTTTTTAACGAGTTTTTCAACGACCTTTACCTTGTCCTCCGGCAGGAGTTCCGCATGATATTCATCTATTCCGACTTTATCAGCCAGTGAATCAGCAACTTTTTTGTTGTCGCCTGTAATCATTACTGTTTTAATATGAAGCTTCTTAAGGTCCGATATAACTTCAGGGGCATTTTCTCTCAGGACATCTCCGAGGGCGATTGCTCCAATTGCTTTATTTTCATTGGCTACAAATACAACGGTCTTCCCTTCACTTTCAAGCTGCGATATTTCTTCGGGCAACTCCATGGATAAGCCATTAAAGAGGTTTCTTGCTCCTGCGTAATACTTTTGGCCGCTGATCAGGGCTTCCAGCCCCCTGCCTTTGATTGCTCTAAACCTGCTGATTTCTTTAAGATGGATGTCTTCCGACCGGGCCTTCTTCAGAATTGCCTTTGCGATAGGATGTTCTGAACGTGACTCCAGGGTTGCGGTTATGGAGAGCACTTCTTCACTGGAATGACCGTTAAAACCGGCAATGTCCGTAACTTCCAGTTTTCCTTTTGTCAAAGTGCCTGTTTTGTCAAAGGCTATAGCTTTGACCCTGTTAAGCTCTTCCAGATAAGTGGCCCCTTTAATTAACACACCGTGTCTTGCTGAGCTGGTCAGTGCGGATACCATGGCAACCGGCGTTGATATGGCCAGTGCACAGGGACATGAAATGACTAAAAGCACCAGGGAGCGGTAAAACCATACTTCCCATGGATATCCCATAATAAATGTCGGAACAAGAAATGCACCGAATGCAAGACCGATCACTGCGGGGGTATAGTAGCGGGCGAATTTATCAATGAACTTTTCAGTCTCTGATTTTTTCCTCTCTGCCTCTTCAACGAGTTTGACAATCCTCGAAAGTACAGTATCTTCGGACTTCCTGGTGACACTCACCTCCAGATAGCCCTCTTCATTCATGGTGCCTGCATACACTTCATCCCCCTCTTCCTTTTCAACCGGAAGCGATTCTCCTGTTATAGGCGACTCATTAATGGATGAATGGCCAATTAAAACTTTACCGTCCAGCGGTATTTTTTCTCCGGGGCGGATTACGGTAATGTCTCCGATTTTTATTTCATGTACGTGAAGCTCGATTTCCTTTCCGTCCCTCTTCACCTTTGCTGTTTCAGGAGCCAGCTTCAGTAACCGGCTTATTGATTTTTTTGCTTTGTCGGCCGTATATTCCTCCAGGGTTTCAGCGATAAAGAACAGGAAGACTACCGCAGCGCCTTCTTCACCGTGTCCTATGAAAAATGAGCCGAAAGCTGCAATACTTATAAGACAATTAATGTCCAGCCGTCGCTTAAGAATTGAATGTCCGGCCTTTTTCAGGATGTCTCTTCCTGACACGGCAATGACAGATATAAATACAATCTGTGCAGGAATATTCAGCGCTGTGAAAAATTCAAGTATTAACCCGGATATCAAAAGCGCTGCCGCTATCCCTCCGGTGATAAATTGCTGACGCATCCATAGCGGTGACTTTTCTTCCGCAATATTTCCGCCGCCGCAGAAACAGGCAGATTCCTCCCGGCAAGCGTCGTTGTTTACTAGTTCATGCTTTGTGTTTTGCATTATTTGTGCATCTCTCTTAACCTTCTTCAGACGAGACATTGAGGATAGAATGTATTACGGAGAGGTTTAATGACGCTAAATTCCAAGCTCGCAACTCCAGTCCTATTCCCGTACATGTTTCAGTCCCTGCTCAAACAACCTGTTAATATGCCTGTCATCCAGTGAGTAATAGACCCTTTTTGCTTCTTTTCTGAATTTAACGAGCCTCATGTTTCTTAAAATCCTCAGTTGGTGGGAGACTGCGGAAATACTGCTTCCCAGGATGCTTGCTATATCGCATACACAAAGCTCCTCTTTTGACAGGGCGTATATTATCTTTATCCGGCCTGCATCCGATAATACACTGAATGTTTCCGCTAAACTGTGAATTTCTTTATTAGAGAGCATTGCTTTTTTAACTGCTTTGACTTTCAGCTTATCTACAGACTTAACTTCGCATACATCCGGTTGCTTTTTTATAGCCTTCATGAGACCTCCTTGATATTTGATCAATTGTTCAAGTATAGTATGATTTATGCCAGCAAGTCAATTAAACATTTATATCCATTTTTTATCAATTCTTCATATTTTTTTCATAATGATAAATTATTCTAACTTGATTTTATATCAAGAAATATTTGAAGAGGGATGAAAAGAATTGTCTGATGAGACTCTTGCTAATACTTCTGGAGGTGTTTTTACTATTGCTGATGTTATCAATAGTTGCATTTGCGCAGGAAGAAAGGCTTAACATTATTTATACGGGGAGTTTACAGGGACAGCTTGAACCATGCGGTTGTTCACCAAAGTCGGACTACGGAGGAATTGCCAGGGTCGCAGGATATCTGATAGCTCATGAAGAGGAGCTTTCTCCTTATGTCCTTCTGGATGCAGGCAATTTTTCAGACAAGGATACTCCGCAGGGAAGGTTAAAGGTAGAAGCTGTTCTGAAATTATTAAGTCTAATGAAGTATGACGCAGTAGCATTTTCAGAAAAAGAGCAGTTTTTACTAGAAAAATTATACATGCCACTTCTAAAAGGATACGACTCACCTTTTGTATCGGGCTTGTCTGGATACAAAAAGTCTGTTACTTTGTCTAGAAATTTATTTAGAATTAATGTGAGCACTGACCCGAAAGGAAGCCAGAGCGAGAAGTTGAACATTCTGCTTACAAATATTCCTGTTTCAGATGCAAAAGCTCTGAAGGGATGGAACATCATTATTACATCATCAGGAGAGGAATATGAAGAACCTGTAATGACTGATACCGTGGTAATTGTGGCAGGCTATCCCAAGGGAAAGAAGA
>CAZVHL010000158.1:0-3490 GCA_964626925.1 uncultured Nitrospiraceae bacterium | reverse complement strand
TGTTGAACTAAATCCCGCCAGGCGGGATAACTATTTTCGGCAAAAACATTTAATATGATACTGAAGGGGAGTAAAGGGCTCCCCATATAGATTAATTATTAACCTAAAATTCAGTATCATGAAAAAACAAAGACCAAAGATCGTTGATGATGCCCTACAAGCCATAGAAGGTTTCGGGCACGTGTTCAAAGTTATCCACCAGAATACCGTACTGCAAGGCAAAAGCCTGAGTACTTTTAACAATTATTTACGAACAATTGCACTGATAAGTTTACATTTTGGTCAATTGCCGGAAAACATTACCGATGATGAACTCAATGAATATTTGACTGGCCTTGCCCTGAATCCGAAATCACCATCAAGGAGCACTTTTAAGCATATGGTGTACGGGTTACGTTACTATTTCAGACATATCGGACAGAACAAGCGCGCTATAATCCTACCCTCACTTAAAAAAGACAACAAACTTCCGGTAATTCTGAACCGGAGTGAACTCAAAGCCCTGTTTAAGGCTCCCAAACTACTCAAACACCGGGTTATGCTTGCTTTGATTTATTCGGCTGGTCTTCGCTCACAGGAGGTGAGTAGATTAAAGATTGCCGATATTGATTTTGAACGCAAAACCATTCATATCCGGCAAAGCAAATACAAAAAAGACCGGATCGTTCCACTCTCTGATTATATAGCCAAAGGATTGAAAAAATATCTGGCATCCGAACACCCACACATTTGGTTGTTTAACGGCAAGAAGTATGATCAACATTATAACAGAAACGGCGTTGCGTGGGTGATGCGCCATGCCATGAAGCAAGCCGGTATCGAAAAGAATGTAAACCTTCATTCCCTGCGCCACAGCTATGCTACCCATCTGCTCGAAGACGGAGTGAATATTGTGGTAATCAAGGAGCTATTAGGCCATGCTACCATAGCCACTACTATGGTCTATCTGCATGTAGCCCAACTGCCACATACTCCGCCCCATAGTCCGCTCGATACATTGTATCGGGGTAAGTAATGAGCCGCCCGGATTATGAGATTGCTCAAATTATTGAGCAGTTTGGTGATGAATATATAAAAAAGCGTCATCCCAACAGATGGATAACACGGACGTTGAATGCCCTTCGGGTGTGTCGTACTGCAGCGTTGGGCGGACATAAAGAACAATGTGACCGCTGCGGAAAAGTGCGCATTTGTTACAACAGTTGCCGCAACCGGCATTGCCCGAAATGCCAGGCTTCAAAACAGGCCCTTTGGATTGAAGATGTTTCCAACAGGATTATTGATACCAAATACTTCCACCTTGTTTTTACAGTGCCCGAACTGCTAAACCCCCTTTGTTTGCTCGACAGCAAGGAGTTTTACAGTAATTTGTTTTCGAGTGTCTGGCAAACGTTACAAACTTTCGGCTACACCCATTACGGTACAGAAAGCGGAGCTATTGCCATCCTGCACACGTGGGGACAGAACCTGAGCCTGCACCCGCATATTCATTGCCTTGTGCCTGCTGCCGGTATCGATCTGACTGGTAATATGAAAAAAATAGGCAAAAAGGGTAGATTCTTATATCCGGTAAAAAAGCTAAGCGCCGACTTTCGGGCCCAAATGATGCGGCGCTTAAAAAAACAACTCAAAACAAGCGGTCAGCTATCAGTGCATCAATCAACAGTTGATAAGGCATGGGCGAAAAACTGGGTAGTTTACTGCGAACCTTCATTTGCCGGTGCCACCCGTGTGATTAAGTATCTGGGCCAATATACCCATCGTGTGGCTATCAGTAATCAACGGATTAAGCACATTGGTAATCGACATGTGAGTTTTCAGTACAAGGACTACAAAGCCGGAGGTGAGCAAAAGCTAACAAGACTCACAGGTGTAGAATTCCTAAGGCGATTCAGTATGCATATATTACCAAAGGGCTTTGTTAAAATCAGGTATTATGGCATCATGAGCAATCGATATGGGAAGCAAACCGCTATGTACCGGAAACCTCAAATCAAAACAGATAACCAAACAGTTCAACAGCGGATTTTGCGTTTAACAGGATTTGATATCTGCTTATGCCCGTTTTGTAAAAAAGGGCAAATGCATGTTGTCGAGGTCTTCCCCAGGATACGTTCACCGGCAAGGTTTCTTTTTTCTAAACCTGAAACGATATATGCATATAACTACAATGAAAACAACTGCTGTAAAAGCGTACTGGATTTATAATGCCCAATATCCGGAAAATCCGGGCAAAACAATTAGATGAAGATTTGATAGTATGAAAATATTAAGAACCTGAGCACATAATTGCGGAGAAGTCGCTTTTCTACGTACCAATTCTTATCCGACAGAAAAAAGCAACCCCTAAAAAATCTTATTGAAAACCCATAGCATATTTCCGGATTATTCCACAATGGGATTTAGTTCAACATCTGCTTCAAACTGGGTGCTACGCACCGTTTGAAGACTATTTATTGGTATGCGTTTTAATCTGTTATGTTAAAATAACTCTTAGCCATTAGGAGGGAGTGCTCATCAAATTCATTTTCAGCAATAATTGTCATTGCACTCTCTTTGTATGTATTATCTCCTGAAATTAAGTAAGCTCTTCTCAAATAATCAATTGAAAGTAGTGGCTTTGCAATAAGATTATCTGCTAGGAGACCATAATATTCAGCCTGTTCAAGTGTTTGGTCTATAAAGGATGAGAATTGTTCTTCAAATTTATCACTATGCTTAATATATTCTGTCCTTATGAAGTCAGATGGTATCTTAAAATCCTTAGTTTTAACAACCAATGTTTCCTTACCGAGGGCATTCATTAATCCAATTTCATAGTAAATATTAGCTATTGTAGTTTGACGTATTGTTTCAGAAACTACTGCAATTCCAATTGGCACAGAAAGTGCAAGTTTCCATATTTTTGAATGAAAATCTCTTCCTGTAACGACAGAGTTTGCATCAATATTATTTATGTTCTTGCCATTAAGTACTGATGTAATTTGAGACAGTATTTCTTCAATGGTTTCTGATCTATCCTCTCCCAACTGAGTCATAATAAATGCACATCTTGGACTGTACTTTATCCAGTTTTTAAGGACATCATTGTCGGTTGGATTATAAAAAAACATTAACTTCTTTTACGAGCAACGGCAACGTTTTTGTAAGGCCCAACGGATTTCTTGTGCGAAACGATCCTGCCTTTAGAACGATCAATTTTTACATATTTTCCTGTCTTAGGATTTTTTACTTGAACAATTCTCTTTTTTTCCATCTTTCCAATTTACTCTTTAATATAACAAATTTAAATTAAATTTTGTCTTATTTTACAGGTTTATTTCCAAAATGCATATGTAGAGTAGAGCCTGATTGCCTTACTTCTATTCACTACGAATATAGTAAAACAATCAGCGCCCCCTTCATCAAACCGTGCATGAAGTTTTCCCTCACACGGCTTACCGATAGAGTTCTTCGTTTGTCATTCGCAAGAATCTACCCAGTTTATGTA
>CAZVHL010000157.1:0-3542 GCA_964626925.1 uncultured Nitrospiraceae bacterium | reverse complement strand
GAGATAATCTCTGGCAGAGGAATTATGGAATGAAAATCCGGCGCACCTTCTGGTCGAAAACCGATCTCTCTGTCAGCCAGTTTTTCTACCCGGTGCATTACCCCGATTGTTAGTTTTTTCCCGCATGAGGGACAGAGGTATTTGTTTTTAATCGTCTCTTGAGGTGAGAGTCTAATGCTGCATGACCTGTGTCCATCGTAATGATATTTTCCTTCTTCCGGGAAAAATTCGATAGTTCCAAGAAAACCTTTCCCTGATTTCAGTGCGTTAATCATAGCCGGGTAAGATATCTCTGTATCAAATATATTTGCCTCACGGCCTGTTTTAGCAGGAGAATGGGCATCGGAATTAGAGATTAGGGTTATACGGTCAAGAGCGGATATCCTCCAGTTCATCTGTGGATCGGATGAAAGCCCTGTCTCAATAGCATGTATGTGAGGCGTGAGTTCTTCATAACACTCCTGCAGAGAATCAAAACCTGAAACAGCGCCAAACACCGAAAAATGGGGTGTCCACGCATGCGCCGGAATCAGTAATGAATCGGGCGACTCGTTTAACACTATTTTTAGAAGTTCCTTTGCATCAAGACCAAGTATCGGCCTGCCGTCAGATTTCAGATTGCCTATTTTTGATAACGCGGAATTAATTCTGGCAGCAGCATCAAAATCAGGTGAAAGCACAATAGAATGGACTTTACGGGTTTTACCGTTTTTACTGTAGATGCAGCTTATTTCAGCAGAAAGAAGGAAATACAGATCAGCCTTGCAGGCATCAGGTACATCATCACTGCGAAACTTTTTTTTCAGGGTGAACAGACCATTACCCAATGGTTCGAGTGCTTCATTCAATTCACCAAGCCACTGCGGATGAGTAAAATCACCTGTGCCTATAACAGTGATTCCTTTGAGCTGTGCCCATTTCCAAAGGTTTTCCGGCGACATAGACGGGCTTGTTGCCCTTGAATATTTCGAATGGATATGAAGGTCAGCAATGAAACGCATTGGGGATTATACCATATAAGATTTCAACCTTGAATCCATGCTCTGGTCATATCTTGGTCTTAGACTCTCGTTTTTCTTCTAAGTATGAATAAATTTACTTAATGTCTTGAGCACTTTTAGCTTTTAGTCTTTTTCTGATATACTTTATTATCTAAAAGAGGAGGGCATAATGAAAAGAGTACTACCAGTAAGGATTCCAGTGTATATTAATACCAAAATTGTTGCGAGTGGCAAAAATTATGACGGAATTATCGGGAATCTCTCTAAAAATGGTGCATTCGTAGAAATTATCCCAACCATGACAGTAACCCCTTTTATTCCTCCCAAAAAACTTGATTTGAAATTTCAGGAAAATTCAAAGAAAACTCATACTTTAAAATGTGAAATTACCTGGTTATATACAAAGAGAAATTCTTCCAATAAATTAATAAGCAGTATTGGCGTTGAGATTATAAATCCTTCTCCTGCATATAAAAAATATTTCAAAACTCTATAAGCAGATATTTTTTTATGTGAGGCAGCTAAACCAGGCGACTGCTGATTACCGGCTCAAGGGTCGATACAATACGTCCCTTTTCAAATATTGTTACCTTCCCTGTGCTTTCTGATACTACAACAGCGACAGCATTGGTCATTCGTGTTATTCCTGCTGCGGACCTGTGTCTGGAACCCAGACCTTTGAGTTGCTTGGTTATTGTACTTCTGGCATCAAGATGCCTCCCCGCAGCCAACACTGTGCAGGACTGAGAGATCGTGAATGCTCCGTCAAGCTTTGCAAGTTCTTTTATGCTCTCAACAACTTCAGAACGTGTAATTAACCTTTCTCTCCTGGGATATCCTCTGAATGGGTTAAAGACAGCCTGATGTGACAATTTCATTACGTTGTCTGTATCGCCTATTACAAAAATTGTTCCTATTGGTTTTCCTTCCCTTCCGAGGGCTCCTATATCAAGGGCAATATCTACTACAGCAAGTACAGCATTGAATGATTCATTACCCATAATTGATTTTGGATTAAAGGGAAACTCTTCAGACCATGACAGAGACAAGTCATGTATGGCAATTGTATCAAGATGTGTCTTGCCCCATGGGCCAAGCACACATACAACCCTGCTGTCTGTATCTATAATGTGTTGCATGACTCCGTGAAGAAATGCATATTTGATTCTAGAAAATCTTGTCTGGTTTCCGGACCAGCTTTTTATTACCTTTATCCCCTTGTTTTTAAAATCGGCATCCTTTATTTTTAAATCCCTGGGAGTTACGAGAACGATATTACCATTATTGTAAAGACCCGTTTTCAGGAACCAGTTGCAACTCTGGACTGTATTTAAAAAAAGGAATGTATGCTGGCTGCTGGTTTCCCCGGCCAGATGCAGGGCGCTTTTAATAATTGTAAGTTTTTGAGATTTCATGGTTTTTTCATGTTTCTGATACTGCTAAGACTATCATACCACAATGGATTTTGATCTAGTTTAATGTCAGGGTTTGCAAACATCGTGAAATATAATAAAATATAAAGAGTGAAGAATCCTTGCATGAAGAAGACATATGCGGTTGAGACCGGGAAGCTGCATGTCCCCTGTCCGTACAAAGAAAAAACCGAGATCAATACGCATGTGGTTATAAAAGAGGGTTACTGTTATAGATCCGAAGAGTGTATGGTTATATGGTGTAAGTTTAACCGACTCCAGACCGACCTTGATACTTTTCTGTCAATCATCTGGTGATCAGTACTTTTATGATCACACTATCGTGAGTTACTTCTTTATTCCGCCAAATAACGCAAAGATTCCGTTTTTATAATAACAGTCTACATCAGAGAACCCGGCATTCTTCAAGGCTATTAATTGTGCTTCGAGTGTATCGGGGCTGTTCGTGCTTAATGGATCTTTAAATTTCTTAATTACATCTTCTGGCTTCTCATTTCGTACATTCAGTTTATCCATCATATTCTGCATCCATTGCTTCCAAATGACAAAATACCATTCCTCAATCTCTGTGGAAGGAGGAAGGACAACATCGGCGTTTATAAATTTTCCTCCAGTAGTTAAATGTCTGTGAATGAAGCGAAAGAGACTTTCCTTATCATTCATTTCCAGGTGGTGGATGGCATGAGCTGAAATACAAAAATCAAATTGACCAAACTCAACTCTGTTGTCCAAAATTTCCTGGAAATTTGCTTCTACAAAACTTAGATTTTGTTGTGCTCCGAGTCTCTCTTTTGCTTTTTCTAACATTGCCTCTGAACCATCAACGAGGGTAGCATGAATTTTATTATTCACTTTAAAGAGTGCTTCGGTTAATACACCATCCCCAGATCCCAAATCCAGGAGATTTATTTTATCTCCGTGAGAATAATGTACAAAAAAAGATGATATTATCTTGATCATCTTCCTTCGTTCAACAATATAAATATCAGCATTTTCAAGGTAGTTGTTTGAAAACTCTTGATCTGCCCACATTGATTCACAGAATTTTCCCATAAATTATGACCTCATATGGTGATTAGCAATGCGTTCTTCGACATTTTAACAAATT
>CAZVHL010000156.1:0-3564 GCA_964626925.1 uncultured Nitrospiraceae bacterium | reverse complement strand
CGAAAGGTAAGAGACTCGATATTTTGCGTTGCCCATGTAAGTTCAGGCGCTGTTATCGCCATGCATAAAGATGTATTTTTAAAATTATGAACCATTCTTGTTCCAAGTGGAGGAAGTGCAGCCCTGTACATCTGGGGAAGCAGAACATGAATATATTGCTGCACCCGGCCCAGTCCTGTAGAAATCGCAGCTTCTCTCTGACCATGAGGAATAGCAAGCCTGCCGCTTCGTAAAATGTCAGAAACGTATGAAGCATTGTCAACAGTCAGTCCAAGTATCCCCGCAACCACCGGATAATATGTATAAGTATTCAATTTATCTCCAATCCATGATGGGAGTAATTCCGGGAAAATAAAATAGAAAAATAATATCCAGAACAATCCGGGGACATTACGGAAAATCTCAACATAAAGTGTTCCCAGTATCCTGACTACCTTTATCCTGGAAATCCTCATTATCGAAATCGCGGTGCCAAGCAATAAAGAAGTTATGGTAGTGGAAACAAGCAGAATAAGGGTTACCTTGACTCCGGTAATCATCATTCCGAGATATGGTTCACGGAAGGGGATGCTCCAATCAAATTCGTAATTTAATTCGAAAATTTTAGTCCTCCGCCAATTCTTCGTCAAAAATAGGAACGTGGAATACGCTTCTCATGAACTCTTTTGTACGTTCATGCTGTGGATTTACAAATATATCAGGCGGGGTTCCTATTTCAAGGATTTCTCCATCATTCATAAATACTACTTTATCTGCCACTTTCTGGGCAAAACCTATCTCATGAGTAACGACAACCATTGTCATTCCTTCCTTGGCGAGTGAAGTCATAACATCAAGCACCTCATTAATCAACTCAGGATCCAATGCGGAAGTCGGCTCATCAAAAAGCATTATTTTAGGTTCCATGGCAAGACTCCTTGCTATAGCAACTCGCTGTTGCTCCCCGCCTGACAACTGTGCAGGAAATGCATCACACTTGTGAGAAAGCCCGACTTTTTCCAGGAGTTTGAGCGCCCTTGCTTCTGCCTTTGATTTACTCAATCCCCTCACCTTGCGTGGAGCAAGAGTAATATTCTTAAGAGCAGTCTTGTGAGGATAGAGGTTGAAATGCTGAAATACCATACCTATTTCAGCCCTTAGGGCAGTCAGGTCAGTTGTTGGGTCAGAAAGATACTTGCCATCAACGATTATCTCTCCATCGTCTATTGGTTCAAGTTTGTTGATTGTCCTGAGAAGTGTGCTTTTTCCAGCCCCGCTCGGTCCGCATATAACAACGACCTCGCCTTTTGTAATCCCTAAATTGACATTTTTCAAGACATGGCTGGTGCCAAACCACTTGTTAGCAGCGATAAACTTGATCAAATGTATGTTCCTTAAATAATAAACAAGGAGATATTTGCGCGTAGATGCAACTATTATTATTTCAAATAGTTAAAGTCTTTGTCAAATAAAGGAATAAGCAATACTTATCATATATATTATATTTGTTATCTTACGTCCTGTAGATTTATAAATTCAGATTTTTTGTTTTCAGTATCAAATATTATAACTGTCGCATTTCCACCGAATCCGTGCACTGTTCCTGGATTGAGAACCAGAGTATTGCCGATCCTAACATCTTCGCACTCATGTGTATGTCCATAAACCACTACATCATATTTACCGCATTCTATCAATGCATCTTTCAGTTGAGGTTCGGTGCCATGGTAACAGGCAAATTTAATCCCATCGATAACACAATCATAAAATTCGCCTTTAATTTCCCCTCCGGTTTCTCTGAACGCATCGATCATTCTGAATTTATCTCCGTCATTATTTCCAAAAATCGCTATAAATTTCATGCCTTTCATCGCTCTGACCGAATTGGGATTGACAAAGTCACCGAGGTGGAAAACCAAATCAACTTCTCTTGTCTTAAATAGCTGTATGCTCTTTTTTACATTTTCGATGTTATCGTGAGAATCTGACATTATTCCTATTTTCATGAAATGTCTCCTTTAGTTATCTCAGATGATTGCACTGTAAACCTGTAAATATGGAATTCTTCCGTATAAGTCTGTCCACGCACTACCAAGCTACTATTCCATCCCAATAGGCGTGATAATTCCAGAACTTTTTCAAGATTCGAAATAGAAGAATAGAGCATTTGGACATATCCATCCGGTGTCAGGTAACCTCCTGCTTCCCTGAAAAACCTGCTGACCAATTCCTTATCTGAATCAAAAAGGGCATGATCAAAATAAGTTTTTGGCTTCCCTTCCATATATGGTGGGGTAAACAGTATAACATCAAATTTTTGAGTTCCTTTTAATGGGGCAAAGAGGTCCCCTTCAAGCACCGACACAACTTTATCCAGTCCGTTAGCCTTAACATTATCTTTGGCATACTGAACAGCCTCAGGATTAATGTCTATTGCAATAACTTTTGATGCTGTCAAGCCAGCCGTTATCGCCTGAATACCCGACCCTGTCCCCATATCAAGCACAATATCCCCTGGCTTCACGTTAATATGTTTTGCCATAAATTTACTCGTGTAATAATATTTCGGATTAAATACATTTTCTGAAATTAAGTATGATCTTGACTGAACGCAGATTTTATGAGGGCCATATTTCTGAACCTTTTTTATTAGCCATACTGCTAAAGACTGTCTCAGGTTTAGAAACATCTTGATTCAGATTAGAACTTGTAAACAACCATTCCTGTCAGAAGTTTAGGATAAAAGTACGTTGATTTAGGGGGCATTCTGTGCCCGGCAAGGGCTACTTCTTTTACATCATGTATCTTGGTGGGCTTCAGGAAAAAGACAGCCTCAAATGAGCTTTTTTTAGCCCGCTCCACAGCAACTCCGGCATCCATTTCATACTCATAATGCTCTACATTTAACAGCTTTTCGAATATTAGTTTGTGAATAACAGACACATCCAGATTCTTCAGGCAATCAGGCATGTCCATATCAATATCTGTGTCACGAAAAGACACTGTGTAATAGGTATTCTCGTTTGTAAGGAACATCCCGAATGAATCAGCAGAATTTCTCATGGTTTCTAACATGCGCTGTCTTGACTCTTCATCCGACATACCATCTGATGTTATTTTCTGAATGGTAAAGTGTTTATTCAGTGTATCCTTGATTTTAATATCCGAATCTACTTCGATGATTCGATGGGTAGGCAGAAGAGTCAACCCTTCCTCTTCCATATTGGACAGAAACATAAGCACATAGTTATATGGTTCCTCCCCGCCCCTAATCCCGCCTTCCGCGTCCATTTCTTTCTTGAACTCAAGTGCTGTTTCATAGCGATGATGCCCATCAGCGATGAAGATATCTTTATCCGCCATTTCATTTCTGATAGCTTCGATTTCATCAGCATTCTTTATGCGCCAGAGCCTGTGAACAAACCCGTCTCCGTTTTCTGCTTTGATAAAAGGATCTTCTTTTACAGTTTTCTTCAAAATAGAAGAGGCACTTTTCCCCTGGCTGCTGTAAAGAGCAAAAATAGGGCTGATATTTGCTTTACAGTATCTGAGTATGTTCAACCTGTCAGATTTTGGTTTGGAATA
>CAZVHL010000155.1:2117-3638 GCA_964626925.1 uncultured Nitrospiraceae bacterium | reverse complement strand
CCGGATGCTGCAACTGCGAGTACAACTACCTCTACAATAACCAGAACCACATAAGCAGTGTCTTTTTTGCGGATCAGACCGGGGAGAATTGCCAGATAACAGATGATAGTTAGAAGAGACAGAAATGCAATAGGCAGAAAAGTGAGCATGTCTCCGTATTCGAGATTCCCAAGCCATGCCCATCCGGCTTGTATCCCTGTTAGCTGAAGGTACTCATTTACAGGCATTACCCAGTAGTTCTGTACCTGATCCAGAGGGATTATCGGTTTTAAAATACCTGCTCCGTAGATTATAAAAGTTACAACAAGTCCAATCAGTCCGATTGCCATGCCCTTGTTAAGTATGTTTGCATATAATATCTGTTCTTCTGTTGCTTGTGGAGCCATTTAATCCTCCCTTGTATTGATTGGTGAATTTTTATTTCAATTCAGTAGGGGCGTATTGCAATACGCCCCTACAGTTTTATCCAATCCCTAATCCCTTTAAAAGGGCCTTCAGTCCTGCAACTCCGAGGACACTGATTACAAGTATCCTGATGACTGCCGGCTTGGTTACGGCCAGCACTCTAACTCCTATAAATGAGCCGAGCATAATGCCAACTACTGAAGGTACAACCATCAATGGCAAAACAGCGCCGTTATTGAGATATATCCATGCAGCCGAAGTGTCCGTTATTGATAGCAGGAATTTACTTGTGGCCACTGATATTTTTATAGGCGCACCCATTAATAAATTTAAGACCGGAACATTTGCCCATCCTGCTCCCAGCCCGAACATGCCAGCCATTACCCCGATGATAACGAATAATCCCAGTGCCTGCGGAGTCCTGTGGACCTTCCATTCAATATCTTTATTTAAAGTCGGCTCGTGATAAACACCTGTTATTCTTAATGCCTGGGAGAGTGGATCAGATTTTGGAACATTTGGAAATTCAGATTTTTTTGCCTTGATCATAATAAGAACAATACCGAGAATGGTTGCACCGAGCAAAGTCTGTATTACATTAGTAGGGAGCGCAAGGCCAATCAGCGCGCCTACTATTGCACAAGTCGAGGCAATCAAAGCCATTGGAATTGCCAGGCGAAGGTCAGCCATGCCTTTTCTCAGAAGCCCGGGACCTGCGGCAAGAGCACCGGCTAACGCCACTATCAAACCAGCTCCCCTGACAAAATCAAGATGGAATGGCAGAAAACCGCTGACAATCGGTACATACAGAACACCGCCGCCTACTCCTGCAAGAACGGCAAAAATGCCGAGCACAAATGAGAGAACAAAGAGGATTAAAGGCCAGTACCACCAGACATGCGTTGCCACAGCCTCAACAGTTGGTGCTGGATGGGCTGCAAATGAAGAAGTAGAGAGAATAAAGACTGACAATAAAACTGTGACCGGAATAAAAACATTAATATTTTTCAGTTTGTTAAGAAGCATCATTCATCCTTTCCTGCTTAAATGTATTGGGTATGTTGTTAATATGGAAATGATCAAAATTGAAACATGGCTGTTTCAATTTCAAACGAT
>CAZVHL010000155.1:0-2017 GCA_964626925.1 uncultured Nitrospiraceae bacterium | reverse complement strand
CCTGTTATTAACACGATTATTCTGCTCATAGGGACTGTACTGGCTTCATGGATGGGAACTACAGGAGCATCAATGCTCCTGATTCGCCCCTTTTTAAAGGCAAACAAAAACAGAAAGAACAAAACATTCATGGTTGTGTTTTTTATTTTTCTGGTAGCAAACGTGGGTGGTTCACTTACTCCCCTTGGAGACCCCCCTTTGTTCCTGGGATTTCTGAGAGGTGTTCCGTTTTTCTGGACATTCCAGTTGTTTCCTCAGATGATTGTTGTTGCTGTTGTTTTACTTGTAGTGTATTACATAATGGACAGTTATTTTTACAGGAAAGAGGGGATTGCTCCTGTATCGGATAAAACAGATAAAGAACCATTGAGAATTGAGGGTATACATAATTTATTATTTTTAGCAGGGATCGTTGGTGCTGTTTTAATGAGCGGTATTGTCCATTGGGGAGAGATAAGCATATTGGGAGTTCATCGAGCAATGCAGGATGTGACACGAGATGCTGTATTAATTTTAATGGCTATTTTGGCTATGATAACTACTAAAAGAGAAATTCGCGAAGATAATGAATTTACCTGGTTTCCAATAAAAGAAGTGGCGATATTGTTTATTGGCATATTTTTAACAATGATGCCGTGCCTCAAGATACTCCAGGCAGGGACAAAAGGAGAATTATCTTTTCTGATTGAAACTGTAAGGGAACCATATCATTACTTCTGGGTTACAGGAATATTATCAAGTTTTCTTGATAACGCCCCTACCTATCTTACTTTTTTAAGCTCGGCGCTCGGGAATTTTCATTCTGGAGTGGAAGTCAGGGAGGCTGTGTCATTACTGATAAGTGATAACAGTAATTATCTAAAGGCCATTTCTGCAGGAGCGGTTTTTTTCGGAGCTATGACGTATATTGGCAATGCGCCAAACTTTATGGTACGTTCAATAGCTGAAGAAACCGGCGTTCAAATGCCCAGCTTTTTCGGGTACATGATAAAATATTCAATCCCGGTGCTTGTTCCAATTTTTATAATTATAACTTTTGTTTTTTATCTATAATGAGGAAAGGTCATGGCTATTAAAAAAATATTATTCCCAACAAAATTCAGAGAGCTTTCATTTGATGCGCTGGAGTCACTTTTTGTGCTAAAAGAGGCAGGCCTCACAGAGATTGTTTTTTTAAATGTTATTCCAAGAGAAGATGTAGGTTTTGTGCCATTCGGGGGCTATCTTAAAGAAGAAGAAAAAAAACTCAAGGAAGAGTCTCGAATAAGATTTGATAACTGGATAAGATCCCTGCAGGAAATAGGAATTGAAAGTAAGGTGATAATCAATGTAGGTGACCCGATTCATGAGATTCTCTGTGTTGCGGAAAAAGAAAAAGTAGATATGATAGTTGTCGGGAGAAAGAAGAGGATAAATATAAAAGACACATTTATCGGTTCTTACACACATAATATTATTACACGTAGCAAACTTCCAGTTCTGGCAAGCAAATATATGGTTGAGTTTAAATGGGATGATGCAATGTTAACCAAGGTCAATGACAAGTTGTTTGAATCACCATTGCTTATTGTCAGGTGGTCAGAGTTGTCTCAAAGGGTAATAAGTTTTGTTGCGGGGCTTAGTGGAGTTGTTAAGAAAGCAACTGTTTTTTACAACATTGATCTGGATGCATTGAAAGAGGAAGATGAAAAAGTATCCCGGATTAAGAAGGAGACGATGGCAGGGCTTCAGGGGTATTGTGAAAAACTCAGGAATGCCGGCATTGAAGCAGACCCTCATATTGGAGCCGGTGGGTTGTTGGATGAAATTTTGCGTGTTTCCCGGTCACAGAAATCCAGTATGATAATTATTGGAAATACTTCCGAAAAAAGTTTTTTAGACAGGATGTTGCATAGAAGTATCTCATATCAGGTGATTAAATCATCTGAACTACCGACCTTGCTGGTGCCGTAAGTATCGAAACAGTTCTGGTAATATAAACAATGCCGACAATTCTTGTTACAAATGATGACGGAAT
>CAZVHL010000154.1:0-3638 GCA_964626925.1 uncultured Nitrospiraceae bacterium | reverse complement strand
CCTGGGTAAATAATGAATGGGTAACGGAAGATCCTGTTATATGTCATAAAACAGTCGCTGTTACCGGCACGCGGTACTTGAGCGATGAAGGCAAACAGGCCATTGATGAGATGTTTGAGAAGTCGTTCAATATATCTGATAAATAAAATTTAAGAGGCCAGCTCTTTTTAAATTAACCTGCTTTTCTAGCGGAACTAATCTTTTTAGGAACTGGTTTCAGTAAACAGGCTTTGCAAATCGTTGAACCTTTTGCATCATAGCACCCGTCTTTATCAATAAACTTTTCCAAATCATCGCAATATATTTTTATAGTTTTCATCTGTTGTTTTTTCTTTTTCATATACATGTATTGTGGGTTTCTTTTGATTTAATAGCAAGTGCAATCAGTTCTTCCATAAAAATATTACGTTATTTCATAAAACGATAAAATTGAATTACACCAATAATCAACGGATGGTGTCATCTGCAATTTCTTTGACTCGTCCTACATCTCCACTGGTTAATCTTACTTTTATGCCATGAGGATGTGAAGGAGACTTTGTCAAAATATCTTTGACAATTCCTTCGGTTAATTTACTACTTCTCTGGTCTTGTTTTAATACTATCTTGACTTTAAGACCCTGCTTTATATTTGATCTTTTTTCCCCATCCATATGAATATTATATACTCCGAACAGTCTCTAAAATATATCTCACATGCCATGTTCCTTGATCATAAGTCAGCACCCGCACAACTCCTGAGCCTGATGCCTTAGTTTAGAAGCTTTCCTGTCTGTTATTGAAAGGAGTTTGCTGATTGAAGCGGTATCCTTCTTTGCGAGGTCACTCATTAGAAATACATCATTCTCGATCAATTTATGAATCTGCTGTGAATTCAGTCCTGAAAGCACTGTCACTGGGTATAATCTGCCTGCCTCAATCATCTTTTCCAGACTGTCCTTTTTCGGATACCTCCAGCTTACGAGTTTTATCCCGCTGCATTTTGCAAACTGCATGGCATCTTCAGTGAAACGGGTATTTGTTACCAGCCATCCGTTTATCTGCTTATCAGGATACTGCTTTTCCATTTCATTCCGGAGGTCCTGATACCGTGCCTGTACATATAATGCGGTCTTGACATCATGGGCACCTTTAGCATTGTTGCGGTACTTGCATTCAGCAAGTATTATCTCTTTTTTGTTCTCGGCAAATACATCGACTTCATGACTTACACACTTGCCTTCAAGAATAATCCCGACTTTAACTTCATATCCGTTATTTCTGAGAAGCTTACCCACATATTTTTCAAAAGGATATCCCGAGGGGCCGAGTCTCAGGAGCGCTTCTTTTAACGAATACCTCAGGACTGAAGCCCGGTTAAACTGTTTTAGATATCTATGGGCAAGCCTGTAAATCTTTCTTGTGCTCATAAGCGGTTTTATCTGGCGGATGACTTCTTTAACTACATCTTTTGCCTGCTCGGCGGTAGCCCCTGCCCTGATGAGGGAATTGAGCAGTTTGCCTCTATCAAAGTCTTCAATTACGCCGGTAGCTTTTTTAATTTTGATTGTCATCTTATTTCCTTATGCCAGGACAAAACCTTAAAAACTTGTGAGTATAAAAAAGGTCTGGAATGAACCAGGCCCCTTTACCCTTTCATTACTGATTCACTGAAGCTCGCAGTTATATTATATATGATCACAATTATTGTAAAAGAGACAGCGTTTTAGTGCCCTTGCCAAATGGATGAAAGTTGGATAGTAATGATAGGTCTTACTTAACTTTAAATTGTAAAATGACTACGCTATGGATTCAGAAGGTTTTTGGATGAGAGGATTGTCGTTTTTTTCTTTCTCAAGTAACTTTGCGAAATCTTCCCCGGGCACTGGACGGCTGAAAAGATAACCCTGAATCTTGTCACACTTTTGAGATTGTAAATATGCCAGCTGATCTTCTGTCTCCACTCCCTCTGCTACCACTTCCATATTAAGGCTGTGTGCCATAGCAATTATCGCTTTAATAATTGCTTCCGCATTAATATTGATCGTAATTTCTTTAATAAATGCCCTGTCGATCTTTATTGTATTAATCGGAAACTTTGTCAGGGACCCAAGGGAAGAATACCCTGTACCAAAATCGTCTATCGAGGTCCGCAGTCCCATGGCGGTCAGTTGATTTAATATCTTGATACTGTTATCTGCCATGGCAATGCTTTCTGTGATTTCAACATCAAGAAGCTGGGCAGGCATATTTGTGTCTCGTATAACCCTTTTGACCACTTCAGTAAGGTTCTCGTCTTTGAACTGTCGTGAAGAGAAATTTACCTTCATGAGAAGGTTTGGATACCCTGCATCCTGCCATGCTTTATTTTGGGCACATGCTGTTCTGAGCACCCATTCCCCAATTGTTGTTATAAGACCTGTTTCTTCTGCTATTGGAATGAAGTCCATGGGCGAAATAAAGCCCTGCTCTGGATGGTTCCAGCGAATAAGTGCTTCTGCCCCTGTAATCCTGCTGTCTGTTGCTGACACAACAGGCTGGTAATAAACCATGAATTGTTCTTCTTCAACCGCGGTTCTCAGGTCAGACTCTAATTGTAAGATTTTCGTTACCTTGACGTGCATATCATCATCAAATATTTCAGCATGTGCCTTTCCTGTAGCCTTTGCACGATACATGGCAGAGTCTGCATCGCGAAGAATGTTCTCTTCATTCTCATACCCTGTGGCACTCAGAGCAATCCCTATGCTTGCTGAGGTAAACAGTTCATGCCTGTCCAGATTAAAAGGTTTCTGCAATGCCTTCTGTATTCGATCAGCAACTCTTGATGCTGAACTTATGTCTTTAATATCATTCAGGAATAATGCAAATTCATCTCCCCCGAAACGTGAAACCCTGTCATTTCCTGCGGCACGGGAAATGCTATCTGTTAGACGTGTGCATTCCTCCAGTCTGCGAGCAACCTCGACAAGGAGTTTGTCCCCGATGATATGTCCCAAGCTGTCGTTAACTATCTTGAAGTTGTCGAGGTCTATAAAGAGCACGGCGAACATATAATCACTTTTCCATTTAGTACGTTTCAGCATACGCCTCAGGTATGATAGAAAATTAGCGCGGTTAGGGAGACTGGTTAACTGGTCATAATATGCCATTTGATGCAGTTCCTGTTCTGCATTCTTTTGTTCTGTGACATCCATAAACGTTATGACCGCTCCTATAATTTTGTCATCCTTATCCAGCATAGGAGAGCTGATATATTCTACCGGAAATGAACTGCCGTTTTTTCGCCAAAAAACTTCTTCAAGAACTTTACGGGTGGCGCCGTCCTTCATGGCGGCATATATAGGACATTCTTCCTGTGGATAAGTCGTGCCATCCGGTTTTGTATGGTGTGAAATGTCATGCTGATTTTTGCCAACGAGTTCCTCAGCATTCCAGCCAATCATTCTTGCAGCAGCAGGGTTTATAAAAGTAGTGTTTCCATCGAGATCCAGGCCGTATATCCCTTCGCCTGATGAGTCTAAAATCAGTTCAAGCTTGTTATGATATTGCTGCAGGTATTCCTCAACCTGCTTGCGTTCAGCTATTTCATGACTCAGTTCTGCATGAGTTGCCCTTAACTCACTTATATATTTCATCAATGGCTGAACAAAAAAGAA
>CAZVHL010000153.1:0-3665 GCA_964626925.1 uncultured Nitrospiraceae bacterium | reverse complement strand
TATAAATGAATTTATAAATCGGAGGAATTGATATGAAACTTAGTCCTGATACCAGGGTAAATGATCTTCTTAAGATGTATCCGTTTATTAAGGAATTTCTTGTTGAACTGGATTCGCATTTCAAGGCTCTTGAGAATCCTATTCTGAGAAAAACTCTTGGCAGAGTTGCAACTCTGAGCAAGGTCGCGATGGTAGGTGGCATAGAGCTGAACAAACTTTTAGCGGAGATTGCAGGGGCAATAAAGAATAAAACCGGACAGGATATCGAGATAGAAGGAATACAAAAGTCTGAAGTTATTACTGATCCGGAACAGAGAATTGAAGCACTGAAAAAGATCATAGAAGATTTACATAAAGGAGAAGATATAAAGAAATTAAAACAGCGCTTTCTGTCTCTTATCAGAGATGTAGCGCCTTCCGAGATCGCAAATATGGAACAGCGGCTTATTGATGAGGGAATGCCCGAGGAGGAAGTGAAGCGTCTTTGCGATGTTCATGTTGAGGTGTTCAAAGAGTCATTGGAAGACAAGGTCGTTCCCGGACTTCCTGCAGGCCATCCTGTTCATACGTATATGCTAGAGAACCGTGCTGCCGAAAAGATAATACTGAAGCTTCAGGCAATCCATGATATTGGGAAGGAGAAGGGCACACTGGTTTCCGGACTTAAAGAACTTTCAAAAATTAATCTGCATTATACGAGGAAGGAAAACCAGCTATTCCCGATTCTTGAGGCCCACGGTATATCAGGCCCATCAAAGGTAATGTGGGCGCTTCATGATGACATCAGAAAAATGATAAAGGATGCCAATGAAGCTGCAGTGGCTGGAACGATATCTCCTGATGTTCTCAAAACCCTTTTCACGACTTTGAATGACATGATTTTCAAGGAGGAGCATATCCTCTTTCAGATGGCGCTCGAAACACTCGGCGAGAGCGATTGGGTAAAAGTCAGGGAGGGGGAGGAAGAGATTGGATTCGCATGGATAAGCCCTCCTGAGAAGTGGTCACCTTCTGAAGAGTTGTTTCTGGAAAAGCTGCCCCCTGAGAAAATCGGGAGTATGACTCTGGATACCGGATTGCTGACAGTTGAGCAGATTAACCTGCTTCTGACTCATCTGCCTGTGGACATTTCCTTTATTGACGAAAACGATAAGGTTGCTTATTACTCAAATACTGAGGATAGAGTTTTTCCGAGAAGCCCCGGCATCATAGGACGGAGCGTACAAAACTGCCATCCGTCCAGGAGCGTGGATATGGTAAACCGTATTTTAGCCTCTTTCAGGGATGGAACAAAAAGTACTTCTGAGTTCTGGATACAGCTTGGTGGCAAGTTTATCCTTATAAAATACTTTGCTATACGTGATGCGCAGGGGACGTACAAGGGGTGTCTGGAAGTAAGCCAGGATGTTACGGCAATCAGAGGGCTTGAAGGTGAAAAAAGGCTGTTGGACTGGGAATGAGTTTTCCGAGAGGTCTGAACAGGAGCGCTTGAGGATCGGTTGAAGCTTGAGAGTTGCCCGGAATTATTTTAGTCCCAGTACATCCTGCATGTCATAAAGCCCCGGGGTCTGTTTGTGAACCCACTGTATGGCTTTCAGAGCGCCTCTGGCAAAAGTGTCTCTGCTTGATGCTTTGTGGGTAATCTCGATTCTTTCACCAAGTCCGCCAAAAAGAACTGTATGTTCTCCAACAATATCACCGGCACGTATTGTCTGTATGCCTATCTCTTTCTGGGACCTTTCACCTATGATGCCGCGTCTTGAATAAACTGCTGTTTCTTCGAGGTTTCTGTCTAATGCTGTGGCGAGCACCTGTGCCATCTTCATTGCTGTGCCGGAGGGGGCATCTTTCTTCAACCTGTGGTGGGCTTCGATTACTTCAACATCATAGTCATCACCGGTAACTTTTGCTATATCCGATAAAACTTTTAACAGAATGTTCACTCCAACACTCATGTTGGGAGCAAAAACGCATGGAGTGTTCTGGGCATAGAGTTTTATATGGTCTATTTCATCTTTGCTGAAACCGGTCGTCCCGATAACAACGGGGATTGGTCTGTCAGTCAGGGTTTTTAAGCATTCTATTGTGGCGGACGGGGACGAAAAATCAACAAGTACATTGGCATCATCGATTATGCTCCTTAGGTCATCAGTAATATTTATTCCTGTTGAACCGATGCCGATAACATTTCCTATATCCTTTGCGATTAATTCGTGGCCTTTTTTCTCCAGAGCACCGGTAAGTTTAATTTCATCAATATCATTTGCAAGTGTAATTATGCGGTTACCCATTCTCCCGGAAGCACCGGAAACTATCATATTAATCATTGTCTCTCTCCCTGTTTAAAGGTGTCTGTGATGATTCATCCTCGAGAGTGCATGCTATCCTGTATTTATCTGATGCCCATGCACCCAGATCAATCAACTTGCATCGTTCTGAACAGAACGGTTTAAAAATATTATTCTGCCATTCTGTCCATTTTTTGCATGTAGGGCATTTAGTCTTCATATCTTATATGTCCACTATTCCGTCAAACACCTTTTCGGCGGGTCCGGTCATGTATACATGATTATCTTTTGCTGACCACTGAACCGACAGTTTGCCGCCCGGGAGGTGCAACTTCATTGTTCGGTTAGCAAGACCAAGCAGCACTGATGCGACACCTGCGGCGGAAGCGCCTGTTCCACATGCCAGTGTCTCTCCAGTGCCCCGTTCCCATACCCGCATCTTAATATTGCTTTTATTAATTATTTGTATAAATTCTACATTTGTCCTTTTGGGAAAAAGCCTATGGTTTTCGATGAGCGGACCGTATTGGTCAATCGCTACCGAATCTGTGTTTTTAACCACAATTACTGCATGCGGGTTGCCCATGGAAAGACAGGTTATTTTAAATGATTTATTCTTGATTTTCAGAGGGTAATTCATAATCAGTCTGGAATTAGCTCCGCTGTGAATCCCCATAGAAAGGCGGGGGAGGGGGAGCTTTACCTTTCTGCTAATAGCAACAGGTATCAACTCAGGGGTAAATATGGGCTGGCCCATGTCAACTTTTACAAGTGTTCCAGATTTTTCCGGATAGATAATGCCTGCCATTGTTTCGATAGACAAGACCCGTGATTTCCTGAATCTGGTTGGTGTTAATCTGCTTTCCCATATCTGTTTTGCCACACACCTTATACCATTTCCGCACATCTCAACTTCAGAACCGTCGGCATTGAAGATCCTGATTCTGTAGTCTGCCTTTGTGGAATCACAGAGAACCAGTAGCTGGTCTGCCCCGATTCCGAATCTGCGGTCACACAGTTTTTTCGAAAGCCCGGAGAGTCGCCTTGATTTTAAAGATCTGCTTTCGACAAGAATAAAATCATTGCCAAGTCCGTGCATTTTAGTGAAGTAGAGTTTCATGTTTGGTGTCTATTTCAGAAATTCCGGAATCCTGACATTGTGAGCAAGATCTTTATACTGTTCCCGCTCCCTGATAATATAATATTTATTACCATTGACGAGCACTTCTGCAGGTCGCGGTCTGCCGTTGTAATTGGAACTCATCGAGAAACCATATCCACCTGCGCTCATCACAGCGAGAAGGTCATCGTGCAAGGGGCGTCCCAGTTTTCTATCTTTGGCAAGAAAGTCTCCTGATTCGCATATAGGCCCGACTA
>CAZVHL010000152.1:0-3673 GCA_964626925.1 uncultured Nitrospiraceae bacterium | reverse complement strand
CCAATAGATTTCGATAAATTTATAGCCAAGAAATCCTCCCTGTTGGAAAAATGGCATGATAGAAAATTACCACTTAAATGTTTAATTTTTTCAGAGGGGGGAAATGACAGAAATCTTAAACAGGTCTTAAGCGAGATAAAAAATGAGGCTCATCACATTATAATGCTAATCGGACCAGAGGGAGGATTTTCCAAAAAAGAAGTAACTGCGGCAGTTGATAATGGTTTTGTCGAAGTTTCATTAGGCCCGCGGATCCTTCGAACAGAAACCGCACCGCTGGCAGCCTTAAGTATTATTCAGTATGAACTGGGTGATATAAATTAAGAATGCATTAAAGTACTTATTAACACAATCATATCGTCTGTGTTCCAATCCCTATATCCTGTTGCAATTCCAATTAAATCACCATTCTTGTTTATAAGAAATTTCATGGGATGAGAACGAACGCGATATTGCGTGCTTACCTGTTTGGATTCATCCAGAATATTAAGAAAGGAATATCCATTATCATTGATAAATTCCCTGACAGTCTCTCTTTTCTCACCAACATTAACTGCTAAGAATATGAACTGGTCATCCTTGAATTTTTTATGTAACTTTTCAAGAGAAGGCAACTCCTTCTTGCACCATCCTCACCATGTAGCCCAAAAGCCCATCAGAACTACTTTACCCTGGTATTCACTAAGATTAATTTGTTCTCCATTTAATGCCATCAAAGAGAAATCCGGAGACGGTTCCGGATCTGCTATTTGATATATATTCATGGAAGACATTAAATCCGATACACTCACATCAGATTTAATAGTGAGTGAATCAGAACTGTCTTGCGTTGCAAGGGTCATTTCTTTGAGTCCTCCATATATTCCACCAAGCAGGATAACAATACCCATGATCATAATTATTTTAACTCTACTAATTTTCATCTTCATTCCTCATTGTTAATGTCAGAATCAATGTACATGACGCCCGCTCATGGGCAGTCCAAGCATATAAACGGCAGAAAGAACAATAACAAGGGCATACAGCGACATAGCCAGTGTCATTTTATATACATGACGAAGAGGTTTTTCATAACGCTTCAATAAACGGTAAATTACATATAGAGTAAAACCAAATCCAATAAGCAATATACCCATCTGAATAAAGAAGATAGGTTGCAGTCCTAACAATGGTGCAGGGTTCCAGTTTACTGACAGCGATGTGCCAATACCTAAATTCTGCAGAAAACGCACTGTTGCAGGTACAGCTATCGGACTTTCTATTAGTAGATGCTGAATGTTGTGGGCAAAGTGAAGTCCAACGCCAAGAGGGATAAAAAGAAAGGCAAACTGCGTAACAAGATCCTGCATCTTATATTCATGTTTACCAAGCCACAATTTAAGCAGGTAACAAATGATATAGAAAATGCCTATGGGGAGCAACAATACAAGCGTGAAAATAATTGTATATGAGATTGATTGTGAGCTTATGCCGATCATTGAACTCAGACTATCTTCCATGGGTTTCCATGAAGATGTCATTGCGAGAGTTTCGACGATGACTACCCCTAAAAGGAATAATGCTGCAAAGGCTTCTGCACGCGATTTCCTGAAACTTGCATATATGTCCTGGCCAAAAGACCTGAGCCGGAGTCCAAGATTCTGAGACGGACAGGCCGGCTGGCACTTCATACAGAAATTACAGTAGATATTGTTATCCATGTGTTCAGGTGATTCCATCATGGGGCATGCCTCGGTACATGTTTTCCGCTTATGAATGTCACAGCGGCCTCTGCTACCTGAACGCAGCTCTACAGGCGACACCATTGAGTAAATTCCGATTACAGCCCCTATTGGACATAAATGGCGACAGAATGAACGACGTTCATAAATCATGCTGAAGACCACGGCAGCTACAAGAATTGTAAGTATGACCACTGCTGTTACAAAGGGGCTGCTTCCAAAAGCCATAATAGTAAATGCCCATGTAAGTATGAGAAAGCCGATAGTCTGCAAGTTCATATTCTGAAACCGCTCAGGAAGCTTTTTGTTTAATGAAACAAACTTCTGGGCAAAGTCTGCGATGGCTGCGAACGGGCACATCATGCACCAGAATCTTCCGGCAAAGATAAGGGTGAAAATAATCAGACTCCACCATAAAGTCCAGGTAAACACAGTTGCTATGTTCCGCTGACCGTCCTGCGTATCGAAAAAACCGAGATAAATAATCGATAAGAAAATGATCAGGGTCGGAACAATAAATATATGCCTGAAATATTTCCATGTAACAAAACGTTTTATCCAGCCTATCTTCATCAGGTCAAAACTCGACGGTTCTTTTTGAGGAGAATTATCCTCTGCAGATGATTTAAAACGGAACATGATGAATCCAACACTGATCAGTCCCAGAACAACAGACAGCCAGCTTACATATCCGGTCATGGATGCACGACTGCTGAAATCCTTAGGATGAGCAGAGGCGTAATGAAAATGATTGCCTGTTTTGTCCGGGTTATAACCAGAGTCGTAATTTGTAAAAACAGTCATCACCGGATTACCAAAGATGTCCTTTTCAGGTGGATCCCCTATCCGGAAGGTCGTTTCATTACTTGCCCAAACATCTGTATGTGATTCATTGTTTTTGGAGTGGGCATGACTGGCATGGGCTTTATCGAGAGTGAATATCCCGAAATGATCAAGAGTGTTTCCTACTACAAGCAGCATATTATATGCTTTGCCTGTTTCAAAAGATACGTCCTGCCTGTCAAAAGTTTTCAGAGGATATGCAAATTCGTATGTGTAAAAATGGTTCTGTTTATGCCCCTTTGCGATTATATGATCGTTATCGTCTTTTTCAAGAAAAAACGTTTTGTCCGGACGTGTACTGAAATATCTGTCAGTTATTTCTCCATCAGATTTCATTACCTTTGCGTCACGATAGGCCCCAAGCATTCCAAGATTAGGATCATTCTTAAACATTAACCCAACCCAGTAGGGTGAATCAGTCTTGACCGCAAAATAAATATTCTCATCATCTATCTGTGTCCATACCTCAGCGTAGTAATATGGCTCCTGATGTTTTTGTGAGGGCTTGTGCTCACTGTATGTGCCCATATAAAAATATCTGTGTCCGGTGTCTTTCCATTCTTCAGATGATATCCTGCCGTCTATATTTATCAAATTGCCTGTTTTGCGTGCTATAAAGTTAGTATTATTTGAAACAAACGTTTCAGAACTTACAGGCGAGTTACCATCAAAATCAGATGGATTGAATTCGTAAATAAGTTTAGCTGGAGCAGAACCACAACCTGTTGCGAGATGAAGATTGCCCGTTATGGCATCCACATCCATAACCAGCTTTTCTACTTTATAGTTCACCGGCCCAAGGTGGTACTTGCCGTTATAGCCTTCGAGAGGGGCAGATTCAAATTGATAGACCAATTTACGATGGACATATTCAAGTTTGCGGAATGTGAGAGGAAGAGGAGACCCTGCAACTTTATCAATGACAAACTTTTCTGCTATTGACCTTGCCAGCTCCGGACTAATAAGTGTTTCTGACTTGTGTACTAACAGGTTGCCTTCACTGTCCCGGACACTATATTTACCGTTCTGATTCATTAAAGCAGGGGTGTCAGACAGGATTACATCATCTCCGTTACATGCATATAATGATTGCAACGGGAGAAAATATG
>CAZVHL010000151.1:0-3694 GCA_964626925.1 uncultured Nitrospiraceae bacterium | reverse complement strand
GTTTTAAAAAAAATCACACAATATGATACTATTTACAATCTTGATGTTATGAATAAATTGGAAAAATCAGGAGGGAAATGAATGGAGAAGGACATTGATCAATCTTTAGTAACGGAATATAGTGCCCGATTTGGAATGGTTGTTATAGACATGGGATTTGCAACCATAGATCAAGTACTGGAGTCTTTATCTGAGCAGGTTATGGATAATTTCAACAATAAACACCACAGGCGTCTTGGGGAGATTTTATTAGAAAAAGGCTGGATAACGTCTGAACAGATGGAAAAAGTTTTAGAAATTATTTCTGAACATAAAAAATAAGTAAAGTCGGAATAGCAGAATTCGAATACCGGTGTAATAAGAAACTGCATGAAAAGATTATGCAGAAATATTTATTGACAAAAGAATTTACCATCAATATCATGTCTGTATAATTTAACTGAAACCTATCAAGCATAATAAGATACAGGTGAAATAAAAAATGTTCAATATTCAACGTCAACTTGAAATTCTTTTAGAGGCGAATCAGAAAATTAATGCAACTCTTGAAATTCCCATAATAATGCAGGCACTGGTTGCCTCGTCTATAACACTGGTTGATGCGACGGCAGGAACTGCCGGTCTTTTTACTGATAATAAGATAGTTTTTACCGAATATAATGACAGAGGCAACTTAAGAGATATTAATTACGAGTTTGAGCAGGGCAATGGTGTTGCTGGTTGGATAATAAAAAATAAGACGTCCTACTTTACAAATCAGGCGTTTAAGGATAGTCAGGTGATTCCTGACATTCAGCAATCATTCGGTATCTACAATTTAATCAGTGTTCCAATATTAAGTAAATCAGGTGAGCTTTTGGGTTGTGTGGAGATCCATAACGCTAACGACAACCGTGAATTTGATGAGGTGGACGTTGAGTTGCTTGACGGACTATCTTCTAGTGCAGCGACCGCTATTGAAAACGCTCAGTTATTGTTTCAGTACAAACAGATGAAAGACGCTCTTCTTATAAAGGAAGAGGAACTCAACGAAAAGATCAAGGATCTCGAAAATTTCTACGATTTATCTGTTAACCGAGAATTGAAGATAAAAGAGCTTAATGAGGAAATAGCCAGCCTGAAAGAGAAACTTTCCCAAGCCGGACAATAAAGCTGACTTTATACAAAGACACTATTTAATCAGCATCTCAAGAAGGGCCTTCTGGGAATGGAGCCTGTTCTCAGCCTGATCAAAGATAACGCTCTGTGGAGAGTCGATTACGTCTGCAGTTATTTCTTCACCCCTGTGGGCTGGGAGGCAATGCATGACAATGGCATCCGGTTTTGCCATGGAAAGAAGTCCTTGATTCAATTGGTAGTTCTTGAATGTTTGCCTTCTTCTCTCGACTTCTCTTTCCTGTCCCATGCTTATCCATACATCAGTGTAGAGTACATCAGCGTTAGCCGCAGCCTTCTCAGGATCTGATACTATTTTAATTTTGGCGTTTGATGCAATTGCCTTTTTATACACTTTGCTATCAGGCTCATACCCTTTAGGACAGGCAATTGTTAGTCGCATGCTCATTAGTTCGGATGCTTCTATCAGGGAGTTTGCAACATTATTTCCATCACCGATGTAAACAATCTGTATATCTTCAAGGCCTCCCTTTTTTTCTATTATAGTGAGCATATCTGCAAGAGCCTGACATGGATGGTGTAGATCAGTAAGTCCGTTAATTACAGGAATCGTTGCATTGTTTGCAAGTATCTCCACTAGACTGTGAGCATATGTCCTTATGACTATTCCATGCAGATATCGTGAAAGTGTTTTCGCTGTATCTTCGATAGTTTCTCCCCTTCCAAGCTGCAGCTCTTTTGTATTGATGTAGATAGGCTGCCCCCCCAGCTGATATATTCCTGTCTGAAAAGAGATCCTTGTTCTCGTGGATGTCTTGTCAAACATTATGCCGATGCTTTTTCCAATAAGAGGACAGGCCGACTTATCCTTGCCTGATTTCAATTCAGAGGCTCTTTGCAAGAGGGAATGAATCTCTTTTGATGAAAAATCTGAAAGAGTGAGGAAATCCTTTTTCATTTTACCTAATATGACTGCCTTTCCAATACATCATCAAGAATGTCGATCAGGTGATCAACCTCCTTTTCATTAATTATCAAAGGAGGGGTGAAACGCAGAACATTACCGCTTGTACAGTTTATAAGAATTCCCCTGTTTGCGCAAGCATCCACTATCTTGTTACCGGCTATTGTAAGCTCAAGTCCTACCATAAGACCTAATCCTCTAATTTCGATTATGACAGAAGGGAAATCGCTTTTTAATTTATTGAGCTTGTCCATGAAATATTTACCGATTCGGATACAATTATTCAGGATGAAATTATCTTCAAGCAAAGTATCTATCGTTGCCAGGGCAGCAGAACATGCCAGGGGATTCCCTCCAAATGTTGATCCATGAGTTCCGTGCTGAAATGCACTGGAAACATGATCTTTCGCAAGAACGGCACCAATAGCAACCCCGCCTCCAAGCCCTTTTGCGAGAGTAAGTATGTCAGGTTCAATATTGAAATGTTCATAGGCAAACAATTTGCCGGTCCTTCCGATCCCTGTCTGAATTTCATCAAGGATCAGCAAAACCTTATTCTTATCGCAAATTTCCTGTACTTCCTGAAGGTAATCATCGGAAGGTATTCTTATACCGCCTTCTCCTTGTATCGGTTCAAGCAGTACAGCGCAGGTCTTGTTTGTGATCGCTTTTTTAATGGCCTCTGCATCGTTAAACGGTACATATTTAAAGCCGGGCACAAGTGGTTCAAATCCTTTATGAAATTTTTCATGGCCTGTTGCTGTTAATGCAGCAAGGGTCCTGCCGTGGAATGAATTGTAAGCTGTTATGATTTCATGCCTGTCATGCGCAAAATGTTCTTTTGAGTATTTTCTGGCAAGTTTAATCGCCCCTTCAATAGCCTCTGCACCGGAATTACAGAAAAAGGCCTTATCAGCACAGGAATGTTTTATCAGTAACTTGGCAAGCTTAATCTGCGGTTCTATATGGTACAGATTTGATACATGCAGTAAGCGCTGCGCCTGTTTCTGCAGAGCGATAACGACTTTTGGATGACAGTGTCCAAGGCAATTTACGGCAATACCACCGATAAAATCCATATATTCATTACCGGTTGTATCCCACACCTTTACCCCGCGTCCCTTCCTCAGCACGATAGGATACCGGTTATAGGTATTCATCAGATATTTTTTAGATTCATCAATCAGTTTCTTGTCCATTGCCTAAAAATATAACATAAATTGACGGGGATACAAAAGCCCCGGTGTTTTTTGATTGTTTTCAAATAAGTCATTTAGTTATAATTATTAAATGCCCGAAAAGATTAAGTATTTTTCCTGCGATATTCCGATAAAATCACGCAGGAAGACCATAGATCGTAACAGAGGGTATGCCTTTTCGTAGCAAAAATTATTACAGGAGGGTTAACATGGCAGAAATTAACATGAAAATTGACGGCATGAGTTGCCAGCATTGTGTTATGAGTGTTAAAAAGGCGGTTGATGCTGTTGAAGGAATAAATTCTTCTGAGGTGTCAGTCGGATCTGCTAAAATTTTGTATGACGATATAAAAACGGATAGAGACGCTTTTGTAAAGGCTGTGCAGGATGCAGGCTATAAAGTTATTGGTTAACT
>CAZVHL010000150.1:0-3757 GCA_964626925.1 uncultured Nitrospiraceae bacterium | reverse complement strand
ATAAATGCAAGAAATTTACCAAGAGATAAATAGTTAAAAATCAAGCGGTTAAGATTGCAGTGTAAATTTTATTTACATGTCAACATGGCACTATCCTGATCGTTTTGGCATCGTTACTGGCTCAATTGACCAAATTATTTATCCCAGGCGCTGTATAAATTCCTGAAACTGTTTCTTTAGTCTGTCAGGTAAATGGTCACCAAAAGAGGAGAAGTGATTTTCTATATCAGGAATTTCAGCTTTCCATGCTTCCCTGTCTGTACTCAAGAGTTCTTTTATGTCTTCAGGAGACATGTTAAGTCCACTGAGATCAAGATCCTGTTTATTAGGCAATAGACCTATAGGTGTTTCACGTGCTTCGACCTTTCCATCAACACGGTCACACATCCATTTCAACACGCGACAGTTTTCACTGAAACCCGGCCATAGAAATTTCCCATCCTCGCTCTTTCTGAACCAGTTCACATAAAAAACCTTTGGGGATTTATCACCGAGCCTGTCACCCATATCAAACCAGTGCTGAAAATAGTCTCCCATGTTGTAGCCGCAAAATGGTTTCATTGCAAAAGGATCACGCCTGAGATTACCCACAGCACCAATATTTGCGGCTGTTGTCTCAGAAGCTGCTGTTGAACCCAGAAAAACTCCGTGGTCCCAGTTAAATGCCTCATATACCAGCGGCACAACTGAACTGCGACGTCCTCCGAATATGAAGATGTCAATTGGAACCCCCTCCGGCTTTTCCCAGTCTTCACAAATTACCGGGCATTGTGATGCCGCTACGGTAAAGCGGGCATTTGGATGGGCTGCGTCACTGGTGCTCTCAGGTGTCCAGTCATTTCCCTTCCAGTCAATGGCATGTGAAGGTTCATCACCGTCCATGCCTTCCCACCAGATATCACCGTCATCAGTCAAAGCGCAGTTGGTGAAAATAATATTTTCCTTCAGAGTATCCATCGCCATCGGGTTTGTGTCATATGATGTGCCGGGAGCAACTCCAAAAAAGCCCGCTTCAGGATTTATAGCATTAAGACGTCCGTCAGGCCCGATCTTCATCCACGCAATGTCGTCCCCTATACATTCGCATTTCCATCCCGGAATTGAAGGCTGCATCATCGCGAGGTTGGTCTTGCCGCATGCTGATGGAAACGCAGCAGCAATGTGGTACTGTTTACCTTCAGGATTAGTAAGACGAAGAATAAGCATATGCTCGGCCATCCAGCCTTCACGTTTTGCGATCGCAGATGCTATTCGTAAAGCCAGACATTTCTTCCCAAGCAGGGCATTCCCTCCGTAACCTGACCCATAAGACCAGATCAGATTCTCCTCCGGAAAATGACTTATATATTTTTTCTCTATCGGTGCACATGGCCATTTGCTGTCTTCCTGCCCTTCTGCAAGCGGTGCGCCGATTGAATGCAGACAGGGGATAAAGTCTCCGTCTGTTGAAAGCAGATCCAGTACCCTGTCACTTACACGGGTCATGATATGCATATTAATGACAACATAGGGACTGTCTGAGATTTCGATTCCAATCTTTGAAATTGGAGAACCGATGGGGCCCATCGAAAAAGGAATAACATACATTGTACGGCCCTTCATACACCCCTTATAAAGATCGGTCATGATCTTTTTCAGGTCCACTGGGACAATCCAGTTATTAGTTGGACCCGCATCTTCTTTAGAGGTAGTACTGATGTAAGTATGGTCTTCAACGCGGGCTACATCACTTGGATCAGATCTGAAGAGAAAACTGTTCTTACGTTTCTCAAGCGGTATGGCAATACCGCTGTCAAGCAGCCGTTTGATCATAAGATCATATTCTTCTTTTGACCCGTTGCATATATAAATATCATCGGGCTGACACATTTCTGACACTTCATCTATCCAGTTTTGGAGTTTCTTATTTTTCACAGTCATATTCATCCTCTCTTTAGTAAAATTTTCTCTATTCCCTAATGTGATCTATTTGAAATTTCTCCGGGAAAAACAGCAAGATATTGAAAACATTTATTGATTCCACAACCGGATATGCATTATACAAATAGTCGGACTAAAATATCTACAATGCCTGAATAAATAGGCTGCTTTAGGTTACAATATCTGCGCACAATGGACGCTGACACTATACGACAATTAATAATATCTTTACCTGCATTAATTATTGCGATAACAATCCATGAAGTTTCACATGGATATGTAGCAAACAGGCTTGGTGACCCTACAGCCAAACTCATGGGACGCTTAACATTAAATCCTGTTAAACATATTGACCCGATCGGAACCATAATTTTACCACTCGTTCTGACCATGTTAGGCGGAATCATATTTGGATATGCAAAGCCTGTCCCTATTAATCCCGCAAATTTCAAAGACCCCAAAAAAGACATGGCTATCTCTGCCGCAGCCGGGCCTATAACAAATATCGTGATTGCTATTGTGAGTTCTCTCCTGCTTATGCTTGTTGTTGTGCCATTATCAACACTCTTTCAGAGCCATTTTTTAAATGCAATTTTGACGCCTTTGGCACTGATGCTTCAGTTTAGCGTGCGTATAAACATTTTTCTTGCAGCACTTAACTTAATACCAATCCTGCCCCTTGACGGTGGCAGGGTGCTTACAGGAATATTACCTTATAATCAGGCTGTAGCATATAGTAAAATCGAGCCTTACGGGCTGATGATTCTTTACGCTTTGATCTTTACCGGAATAGCAGGTTTTTTTATTTTTCCACTTGTTAAATTATTATATCTTTTTGTTCCATTTTTCTGATCGAAAGGAGAAAACGATTGTCAAAAAAGAGAGTCCTGAGCGGAATTCAGCCAAGCGGAAAACTGCATATAGGTAACCTTGTCGGCGCATTGCAGAACTGGGTTAAAATCCAGGACCAGTACGAATGTTTTTATTTTATTGCCGACTGGCATGCCCTGACATCGCAATACTCGGACACTTCGAATTTAAAGGAATATACGACTGATGTTCTCGTCAACTGTCTCGCTGCCGGACTCGACCCTGAAAAAGCAACTATATTTCAGCAATCCCGCGTACTCGAACATGCAGAACTGCACATACTTCTCTCAATGGTGACGCCTTTGGGATGGCTTGAGAGAGTACCTTCATTCAAGGAAAAACAGATGGAAGTAAAGGACAAGGATCTGAATACTTACGGTTTTCTTGGATATCCCCTGCTGCAGTCAGCCGACATTCTCATATACAGGGCTAACTATGTGCCGGTTGGAGTTGATCAAATGCCGCATCTTGAGATAACGAGGGAAATATGCAGAAGGTTTAATAATTTTTATGGTGAACTATTTCCAGAACCTGAGGGTCTGTTGACCAACTTTCCAAAAGTTCCGGGTACTGACGGGAGAAAGATGAGCAAGACATACGATAACTGTGTATTCCTGTCTGACTCACCTGAGGAAGTCGATAAGAAAATCAGGACGATGACTACAGATACTCAAAGAATCAAACGCACTGATAAAGGTGATCCTGAACTTTCACCCGTTTTCCAACTGCACAAGATTTTCTCATCAAAAGAGGAGCAGGATGAAGTTGCTGCCGGATGTCGAACAGCCGCGATTGGATGCATCGACTGCAAGAAAGTCTTGATTAAAAATCTGTTTAAAGTATTGGAGCCGATATGGGAACGCCGGGAACATTTCCTGGGAAAACCGGATCTTCTCGAAGATATACTAAACTCAGGTTCTGTAAAAGCGAAACAGGCAGCTGCCGAAACTATGGAGTTAGTCAGAAA
>CAZVHL010000149.1:0-3762 GCA_964626925.1 uncultured Nitrospiraceae bacterium | reverse complement strand
TGTCCGGGGCAGATGTAAGGATTACCTTCATTCCTTCTTTGCACAGCCAGTCTATAATTTCCGCCATGTATCTGTCGTCCCAGCACTTAAACATCCACCTGGACACTGGATGAATATGGACAATGCAGTCGCCTTTACCTATACCTTTATCATTAAATAGCTGTCTTACCTTCTCTTTTGTTTCATCACTGATAAAAAAATCAACATCCACATCTCCCGCAGATATACCGAACTGGTTCACGACATCAAGATTCTGAAGCACCATGTGTTTTTTATTATCTATGTCTGAAATATGTGTATATATAAACCTTTTGCCGGGAAATCCTCTTGTGCCCGGATTATTTGCAAGCCTGTACTTCGCACCTGATAAAAAAGACAGTATGGCAGCCCTGTCACCACTTGTTAAATCAACTGTCATGTCAAATCGCCTGTTTCTGATTTCTTTGATAAAATCTATTTCTTTCATATTTTTTTTAAGAGCAGGCAGTTTTAATATTGACCTGTCCAATACTATCAACTCATCAATCAATGGATGACCGAAAAGCACATCTTCTGTCCCCGCATTAACCGCCACAGCAATAGAAGCCTCAGGGAAAGTTTCCTTCAGCGCCCTGATCGTCGGGACAATCAGCAATACATCCCCGATATGTCTGAATTTCAGGACAAGAATTTTCTTTACATTCTTAAATCTATTCATATTGATTTGTTATCATTAACAGATATGAGTTCCAATATCTTATTGATTGAATTATTAATAGGATACTCTTCTGCTTTCACCCTTGACCTTTTGCCCATTGAGTCTCTATTACCTAAAGCAGATGTTATCTTTTCTGCCAGCAGTTTGACATCTAAAGGATCAACTATGAATCCCTGAACACCGTCTTCAATGATCTCTGAAACCCCATTATATGGTGTAGTGATTACCGGAAGACCTGAAGACATTGCTTCGAGTGCGGCATTGCTAAACGGGTCATAGATGGTAGGCAATACAAAAACATCAGACATTGCATACAGTTTTTTAACGTCCTTCTCAGGTCCCCAGAAAATGACTTTATTATCTATTCCAAGCTTTTTTGACATTGAAACATATTCAGTTCCTGCCTGCTTCCCGGCAATTATAAGTCTCGTACTTTTTGAATCCATCAACGAGAAAGCCTTCAGAAGAGAGACTACGCCCTTTCTTCTGAAGTCAGCTCCAACAAATAAAACAATATTGTCCTCGCAAATGTTATATGAATCTCTCAGGGCTTTCTTTTTCTCATTGCCCGCAGGCTTAAACAGGTCGGTATCAACCCCGTTATAGATTACTGATATTTTATCCGGCGATATTTCATAGTTCCTGACTATGTCATTTTTTACCATCATAGAGTTAGCTACTATGAAACGTGAACTTTGAAAACACCTGCTCTCAAGATAAAGTAATACTAAATGATGCGGGTTTACTTTAAAGCTAACTCGTTTTAAAAAAGGTTCAATGATACTGCGTTTATTAAGCCATTCTTTATGACACCCGTCACCTGCCCTGTATACATCCTGATAATATGTCCTTTCAAAACTGATAACAAAGTCCGGAGAGACCTTTTTCAGTACTTCCTTTGACCTTACCACAAACATGATATTCGAAAGAAATGAGGGTTTCCTGCAGGTCTTTATTCTGCTGATACTGAAGTTATCATCAGTCTGTTCAGTTGAACTGTAAATATCTATTTCGTGCCCCTGATCCGCAAGTTTCCGTGCCATGAGCCTCAGGTAGTTTTCAGCCCCTCCATAAGGAGTATAATTTTTTCTGACAAGAGCGATTCTCATCCTGATTAACTATGAACGTATCACTTTGTTATATTTCTATGAATTTCGTCGGTTACAGCAGATCTGAGTTGATTTGCAGGATAATTATCTACTCTCAATCTCCTGTCCTCTGAACTGGAGTTGATAGAGTTTATGGTAAAGTCCTTCCTTATCCAGGAGATCTTCATGTGTGCCTGTTTCTGTAATTCTCCCTTTGTCCATAACTACTATCCTGTCAGCTTTTCTTACTGTTGATAATCTGTGCGCAATAACAACAGTAGTTCTGTTTTCCATCAGCTTTTCGAGCGCACTCTGAATCATCATTTCCGATGCTGTATCAAGTGAGGAAGTTGCTTCATCAAGGATAAGAACGGGGGGATTTCTGAGTATAGCACGGGCTATAGACAGCCTCTGTCTCTGTCCACCCGAAAGCCTTAAACCCCGCTCCCCGATAAAAGTATCGTAAGCATCAGGGAAAGATCTGATAAATTCATCTGCATATGCAGCTTTTGCCGCCTCTATTACTTCTTCTCGAGTTGCATCGAATTTTCCATATTTTATATTCTTTAAAACAGTTTCATTAAAAAGAATTACATCCTGACTTACAATTCCAAGCAGAGCCCTAAGAGATTTTAATGTAATTTCGGACATATCGGTCCCGTCTATCTCGATATGTCCGTCATCAGGCAGATAAAACCTTGGAAGCATATTAATCAGGGTTGTCTTTCCACCCCCGCTTTTTCCTACTATAGCGATCAGTTCTCCCTTTCTGATAGTAAGGTTTATATCATTCAGTGCCTTACCTTTTGAAGCAGGATATGTAAAAGATACGCCTTTAAAATTAATAGAACTGTCAAAACCCTCTTTATCTTTTACTCCATCCTTTTCCGTTTCAATTGCAAGCAGGTCAAATATCCGCTGAAGCGGTGCCCTTGCCTGCTGAATCCCGTTGTTTACTCTTGCAAGGCGTTTTGCAGGTGTATACAATAAAAATATCGCTGTAAGAAAAGAGAAAAAGTCGCCTATCGTCATAGCGTCAGTAACTATGAGATTCCCGCCATACCACATCACAAAGGCTATCCCTATCCCGGCAACAATTTCCATTATCAATGAGACGAACTCCGAGACTCTTACTGAACGCATGTTTTCGCGATAAAAATCTTTACTATTATGATCAAAACGGTTCTCCTCCCTGGGTTCGGTGCTGAATGCCTTTATTACCCTTATGCCGGTGAAACTCTCCTGAAGAATTTCGGTTATCATTGATATCTTTATCTGTGTCCGTTTGCTTATCTGTTTAAGTCTTTTACCCAGTTTACCGGCTCCGTAAAAAGCAAATGGCAGTATTACTAAAGCAATAAGCGCCAGATCCCAGCGCCGCCAGATCGCAACGCCTGCTAATGCAAGCAGCGTCGTACTCTCTATTAACAGGTCCTTAATTGTGAGTGAGACAACACTCTGAAGTGCGTTGGTATCATTAACCACTTTGGACATGAGCGAACCGCTTGAATGACTGCCAAAGCAACTGACAGGGAGATGAATGATATGGCTGTAAAGCCTGTTTCTCAACTTCATTACCATCTTCTGCGAAGCTGATCTCATCAGGTATTCATGAAAAAATGTAAAAATTCCCCTGAACGCAAAAATAAGAAATATGCCTAAAGGAAGCAAAATAATTAATGCTATATCTTTTTTTACTAAGACATCGTCCAGGGCAGGTTTTACAAGCCATGCAATAGAGGCATTTATCCCTGAAATGATTAAACTTATGAGTCCTGCCAGTGCAACCCTTTTCCAGTATGGCTTGACCAGTTGAAGCAGTGTTTTAAAGTCTTCCATCCAACCTGTCTCTATCTTCCGGCATCTTCATTTATTTTAAAAAAAATGTGCTGACTAATGTCATAACGTTGTGATCATCATTTTTTCGGTGTATTATAACAGATTAAATACGATTCCCATCTTTAGCCAGTAAAATCA
>CAZVHL010000148.1:0-3777 GCA_964626925.1 uncultured Nitrospiraceae bacterium | reverse complement strand
CGCCTTTATAAGGAAAAGATTCATTCAGAAAGACTTGCATCAATTGGTATGATGTCTGCGACTTTTGCTCATGAGATCAGAAACCCCCTTACATCGCTAAAAACTTTTGCCCAGCTGATACCCGAAAAATATAATGATGCTGAGTTCAGAGACAAATTCTCCAAAATAGTCCTTGGTGAAATGGAAAGGATTGAAGGGTTAATTGAAGATCTGCTCGACTTTTCAGCACAGAAAAAAACCCCGGGAATTAATTATTTTGATATAAAAGGACTTTTCGATGAAATGATTCAGTATTTAACAGACAAACATCAGATGGAAAAAAGAAAAATATTGATTAAGAAAAATTACACAGGCAGAGAGATTCATTTATCAGGCAATACAAAGAAATTAAAACATGCTTTTCTTAATATCATTAATAATGGATGCCAGGCAATGAAGGAAGAAGGTGTGTTAAGAATTGATGTTATGCCGAGTGGAAAAAACATTGAAATAGCTATTGCTGATACTGGAGAAGGTATTCCGCCGGAGCATATTGAAAGTATCTATGAACCGTTTGTAACGACTAAAGAAATGGGAATGGGTCTTGGTCTTGCCATAAGCAAGAAGATTATTGAAGACCATGGCGGGAAGATACATGTTAAAAGCAAACTGTTGGAAGGAACGACATTTACAGTTTCTCTTCCGCTTAATGGCTGTTAAGATGCCGGCAAATTATCGTTTAACCCTGACATAGAGAATGATTGATATATGAAACTTTTAGCATTAATGAGTAACAGAGATGATTTAATTGTCAGGGAGGTAAGGAACGTGCTTAGGGATTGCACAGTTTACCCTTTGAAATCTCTGGCAGAGCTTGAGGAACTATACGGCAACATCCCTCTGAATCTTTTTATTATTGATGCTGATTCCTATAAACTCTCGTCTTTGCATGAATTCCTGGTGAAATTAGATGACGGAATGGTTGTAATGATTGCTGATGAAAAACCTGACAAATTCACCATGGATAGCCTTCCTCGCAGTATTTATGATTATGTGTTATCTGCGTCCATTATGACGGAACTCCCTGCTGTTGTAGAGCGGGCGATTGAGAAGCAGAGGTTACAGAGTGAAGTCAGATTACTTGAGCAATCACGAAATGATATTCAGACCGGAGATCTCCCGGTTCAAACCCGGTCACCGGAGGAAGATAATGCGAGTCGTGTTGATTCGTTTCAGGGCGTGGGCTACCGTCGGGAAAAGATCGTGTTGAATTTTGCCAGGATGCTTTCTGTGAATTTCGATATAAACAAACTTTTTGACTATTTCATGGATTCTGTAATGGAGATTGCCCGTGTAAGCAGGATGTCGATAATGTTAAGGGACAAAAAAGGCTTTTGCGTCAAGACACATATCGGACTTGATCCATATATCGCGGACAGGCTATTGCTTGATAAAGACAGTCCACTCATTAACAGTCTCAGAAAAACGGGCCGTATAATGCACAAACCGGTTACGTTTACGGATATAACGTCAATCAACATTAAGAAAGAGATGGATCTGTTGCAGTGTGCGATTTCATTTCCGATGATGCACAAGGGTAAACTTACAGGATTGTTTAATATAAGCAGCAAAATCACGGAAGAGCCTGTTTACAGGGATGAGATAGAAATTATATATGTGTTGTGCAACTATCTTGCGGCGGCTGTAAAAGATATAGATCTCTATCACGAGGTATGGTTTCAGAAGGAATTTACCGGTAACCTGCTGTCGAGCATGAACAGCGGCATGATCGCTATTGACAGTAATGAAAAAATCACGGTCTTTAATCAGAAGGCATCTGAAATTCTTAATCTTGACTCTTCAGAAACGGTTGGATCTGATTTGAGAGAACTCCCTTCGCCGCTGGGGGATATTCTGTATGAGACGATGGTAACCGGGAAACTGTATCAACGTCATGAAGCCGCAGTAAGTCCGTCAAAAATATACCTGGGGATTAACAGCTACAGGCTTCTTGATGACCGGAAGAAACCAATCGGAGCGGGAATTATATTTTCTGACCTGTCAGACGCCAGGAAAATTGAAGAGCAGAGAAGAGTGGCGGATAAACTTAAAGCTGTTAATGATCTGGTCGCAAAAATAGCCCATGAAGTGCGAAACCCTTTAACATCCATTCAGACATATACGCAATTACTTAATGAGAAGTTTCAGGACGACGAACTGAAAAACTTTTATGTGTCTGCGGTCAGTCAATCAATCAGCCAGCTTAACAATCTGATTGACAAACTTGTAACGTTTTCGGGTTCAAAGGATTACAATTTCATTACAGAAGATATAAATGATGTATTGAGTCAGGCTGAAGAATTTATTTTAAAAAATATCCCCGGTACCCATAAATTCCTGAAGCAGCTTACAGAGAAATCACTGTATATAAATGTTGACAGGAAGTATTTTGTAAAAGCGATCTACTATCTGGTTTTAAGTATAGTTGACAGGACGGTTGAGGGAACATATATCACAATGAGTACAAGCGAGGTAACCGACGAACTGCCTTCAGTCCTGATTACGATTTCGTTCAGCGGAGAGACTGCTCTTGAGCAGGGGCGTGAAAAACTGTTGAAGCCTTTTCTGGATGTTGATCATCTTGGCTCTGAACTGAATGTGCCGATCAGTCACAAGATTATAGAAGGTCACGGAGGAAGGCTTGATATGAAAAGCGAGGGGATTATTAATACATTTATGATATCATTACCCACTATTAGCATAACAAGTGAAACCGCTTCGATAAAGGGAAGGTACATTAGTGAGTAATAAAGAAAAGGTCCTGATCATTGATGATGAACTGGCGCCGAGAGAATCAATACGAATGGTATTGAAAGATCAGTACGACGTGTTAACGGCTGCAGGTGCAGATGAAGGTCTGGATATAATGGAAAAAGAATCTATAGCGATCGTGGTGATGGATATAAAAATGCCAAAAATGGACGGTATCACAGCGCTCAAGGAAATTAAAGAACGACACCCCGAAACTGAAGTGGTGTTGTTGACAGCATATGCAAGCCTTGAGACAGCAAGGGATGCCATAAGGTTTGGGGCATTTGATTATTTACTAAAACCGTTTGACAAAGATGACATGTTGCTTGTTATTAATAAGGGGTTGAAGAAAAGACGTAATAAAGAAAATTTGAAACTGGAACGGGAATTATTGCTGAACAGAACCATGGATCTCGAAAATCAGATTAAAAAGGTACGCAATAATCTTATAAAGCACTATGACGATACGGTAAAAGGCTTGATTCTAACGATTGACGCCAAAGACCATTATACATATAATCACTCAAATCGTGTTGCTGCATTATCCAAGTCTATAGCTGAAGCACTGAATGTTACCGGAAAAACTTTAAAAGAGATTGAGGATGCGGCTAAAATTCATGATATAGGAAAGATCGGGGTTGAAGGAACGATCCTGAAGAAGGAAGGGGACCTTACATTTGATGAATATGAAGAAATCAAGAAACACCCTTCAATCGGGGTGAGAATTGTTCAGGAGATCAAGTTTCTTGAAGATGCTGTCCCTGTTATAAAACATCACCATGAAAGATACGACGGCATGGGATATCCTGAAGGTGTCAGGGGTGATGATATCCCTTTATCCGCGAGAATAGTTGTTGTTGCGGATGCGATTGACGCAATGATGAGTGCAAGACCCTATCGAAGTGCCCTTCCGATTGATAAAGTTCGTCAGGAATTAAGTGATAATGCCGGGACCCAGTTTGATCCAGGTATTGTGAATATCATAAT
>CAZVHL010000147.1:0-3787 GCA_964626925.1 uncultured Nitrospiraceae bacterium | reverse complement strand
CTACTGCGGCCAATAATAAGGTGATTAATAATAATGGATGAGTTGTCAAAATTGTGAAATCAATATGGAAAGAAAGGCTTATAAAAAATATGGGCCCCATGAAGGGGCCAAATATGAATCCCGCAAGAAGCTCTCCGATTACAGGAGGTTGTCTGATCATACTGAAAAGAACTCCTGTGGTCCAGATGATCACCATTACCATTAGCAAATTGATAATGGGATTATTTATTGACAAAAATTGAAGATAAATGTCACTTAGAATATCCATAGCTATAAGATATAAATATCATGAATTATGGATATTGACAAGCATTTAATAGATTATTTTAAATGTGGCAATCTACAGCTTCATTTTCATTCCAACACCCTTAAAAATCAGATACAATTGAAAACCCCGAAGATTTCTCAAGTTAATCCGCATCTTGTAAATTCCTGTCAGAATTTGTCTGACAAAACATTCAGATAATATCCAATTGACGGTTCACTTTATTTGCCGTATATAAGAAGTGGATAGAGAAATAAATATAGTCCGATAATGCTAAACTGCTTTTTCAATTGAGGCATTAAAAATGAAAAATATAATGAAAACAAAAGACCAACCATTAAATAAAACATCAGAAATCCGTCAGTTGCTTGTGCAGACAGAACAATGTCAGAACCTTGCAAGTCAGGTACTGGAGTTGCTTAATCAAACAATTAACAGGACTGACTTAATGAAGGACATCCTTTTTTTAGTAAAAGCAGCTACAGGATTTGAAGCCGTAGGAATCCGCTTGAGAGAAGGCGAAGATTTTCCCTATTATGAGACAATCGGCTTTTCAAAAGAGTTCGTTAAAGCCGAAAGATACCTCTGCGCCCGTGACCAAACAGGAGGAATAATTCGTGATTCCGCTGGACATCCATATCTTGAATGCATGTGTGGAAATGTTATTTGTGGGAGAACTAATCCTTGTTTTCCTTTTTTTACCGAGGGCGGTAGTTTTTGGACAAATAGCACAACTCAACTTCTTGCTTCTACAACGGAGGAAGACCGACAGGCGCATACTCGGAATCGTTGTAATAGTGCTGGATACGAATCTGTGGCACTTATACCTTTACGCTACGATAATAAAAACATTGGACTTCTTCAATTAAATGACAGCCGAAAAAAATTATTTACTTTAAATTTGATAGGGTTTTTTGAAGAAGTTGGCTCCAGTATTGCAAAAGTTTTTAAATTGAAGCAAAGAGAAGATAATAATCTGCAACCCAGGAAGAATTTTGATACTATCGGTGAGACTGTAATTACTTATCATGATAAGGATTTTAATATTATAAGTGCCAATACAGCAGCAAAAGAGATGCTTGGATTACCTTCTTTAATTGGGACTGAAGTAAAATGTTATAAGTATTACCATGGAAAAGATTCTCCGCCAAAACAATGCCCCAGCTGCAAGTGTTCGTTAAGCGGAGAGCCAGTTTTTTTTGAAATTTTTGAGCCCCATTTGCACAAATATATCCAAATAAGGGTATTCCCGCAATTTGATGAGAATAATGAGTTTAAAGGACTAATTCATTTTGTTAGAGATATAACTCATGAATGTATTTTATCAGATAATAATTGCTGGTTCAGAGAAATGTGATATTGAAATGGCAGATAAACTTAACTGTTGGGACTTTAAAAAGTGTTGTGATAAATCTCTGTCTCATCATGCAAGAGAAAGTATAGTATGTCCAGTAAAAAAAGAATTAACTGCAAATGGATTAAATGGTGGCATAAACGGAGGAAGAATTTGCTGGGTTATTATGGACAGTCATTGTAAGAAAAAATCCGATAGAGTCTGTTTTCAGTGTGAATTTCGTAACAAAGTTATGGCAGAAGAAGGACTATTGAATAACTGCAATGCTACAGGTATGTATTTAAATAGCCTCGGAAATAAGAAATTCAAAAACATTAATAACATGGGTTAATTCCAATGGTCTCTACTAATAAAGAGGTCGAAAATTGTTGGGAGTTTTGGAGCTGTCCAGTTGAAGTGCGAGACAAATGTCCTGCATAAGTGGTTATATTGTCAATCGGGTATCTGGAGACGAGATATGAAATCAATAACTTTACACTTTCCGTCAAGATACAGGACTACTATGTTGATCGTTCACTCAATATTTGACTGATTGTCAATGCGAAGTGCAATAAAAACCTCTTGACATATACATCATTAAGGTTTAATTAGTCTATAAGAGGATATAGATAAAATAATTTTCATCATCATGTGTGGAGGAGCGATCATGATTGAAAATGTTAACAGAGAAATAGATGCATCAGTTTTCAGGATTAGGACAAATAAACAAAAAAAAATAATAGAAGATCTTCTTTCGTATGCGGATGTAAAAATCAATAGTAGCAGACCATGGGACATGCAAGTGTACAATAAGGATCTATACAGGAGAGTGTTGAAAAATGGTTCACTGGGGCTTGGTGAATCGTACATGGATGGCTGGTGGGATGCTAAAGAGCTTGATGCCTTTTCTTACAAAACTCTCAGGGCAAAGCTTGATAAAAAAATTCCTGGTGGCTGGACAATAGTAACTGGTGTTTTAATTCAAGCGATTCTTAATTCTCAGAGACTCTCAAAATCTTTTGAAGTAGGAGAGCGTCATTATGATATTGGGAATGACCTTTATGAGAATATGTTAGATAAACGGATGGTTTACTCTTGCGGTTATTGGAAGAATACGAACAGCCTGGATGAGGCACAGGAAGCTAAACTTGACCTTATATGCCGCAAACTACAAATTGAAGAGGGAATGAAGGTGCTTGATATAGGTTGTGGCTGGGGTGGTTTTGCCAAGTTTGTGTCAGAAAAGTACGGTGCAATCGTTGATGGTGTAACTGTCTCAAAAGAACAGGTCGAATTTGCCAGAATATCTTGCAGAGGTCTTCCTGTGCAGATTAAACTGCAAGATTACCGTCATATTGAAGGAGAGTATGACCGTATAATCTCTATCGGCATGTTTGAGCATGTTGGGTACAGGAATTACCATACTTTTATGAAGGTTGTTAACCGACTCCTGTCAAATGATGGTCTGTTTCTACTCCATACAATTGGCAGAAACGCATCGGTGCGGTCAAACGATCCATGGATTGAAAAATATATTTTTCCTAATTCAATGCTCCCATCCATAAAACAGATTGGTATTTCTATTGAAAATCTGTTTGTAATGGAGGATTTGCATAATTTTAGTACTGATTATGACAAAACACTTATGGCCTGGTTTAAGAACTTTGATTTAAACTGGGAGAAATTGAAGTCAAAATACAGTGATCGATTTTATCGTATGTGGAAATATTACTTGCTTGTCTGCGCTGGATCTTTTAGGGCGCGTCATTTCCAGCTCTGGCAGATAGTCTTTTCTAAAAACGGCGTCTTTGGCGGATATACATCAATCCGGTGATCAATAGCAACAGTTTTTAAGTGTACTCAAGGCGGAGTCATTTCGGTTCAGCCTTTTTTATTGATTTAAACAGTAAATCTTAATCTTGTAAATCCCTGTCAGAATTTACCTGACAAAACATTCAGACAATATCCAATTGACGGTTCACTTTATTTGCCGTATATAAGAAGTGGATAGAGAAATAAATATAGCCCGATAAAGCTAAACCGTCTGTAAAGACGGGGCAGAAAGCAACGGGTCTTAAATGTGAGATAGCCGAGCTGCCGAAGGATGAACCTTTGGTGAGTTCGGCTTTTTTATTAACAGAGAGGAGATGGGGAATGTAGGCACAACTTTGAAAAAAGAACTCGGAACG
>CAZVHL010000146.1:0-3808 GCA_964626925.1 uncultured Nitrospiraceae bacterium | reverse complement strand
AATATCTGCCCTCATCAAAGGCAATCAACATAGTCTTTTCAATACATGTAATTATTAAAATGGCTTGACATTGAACAGGTACATGTTAATCTTTTTATATAAGAATGTTGTTTCTATTGTTGATATCAACGAACATGATAGGAGGGTTATATGATAGATATAAAGCTATATGAAGATATATTAATAAATCTTGGCGGTCAGTATTTCATTAAGGATATTCAATTCGTTCCAGACCTTATGTCATGGAGCAAAGAAAACAACCATGATTTGAGAGAGCCTTATAGCCCCATGAAACTGGTTGCCACTCAGCAAGACACACTTACCATGGTTATGCAAAAAAAGATAGACGATGATATGTTGAATGACGTAATCAAGAATCTGAGTATCAGGTGGTCATTGCGGGACAATGTTACTGACATTGACAAAACACTCAACAGTATTAAAAAAAGGCTCGTATTTTGTTTTCTGAAGGAACGTGCCATAACGATGAAAGATATCGGTGGTGATGAGCAGGTGGAAGATCAGTGGGTACTTGACGAAATGGCAACACTTAACTTTTTCAAAGAGTGATTAAACACTGATTCATGTTATGATTCACCCGCATCTTTTTCAGTAAAAAAACGCATGAGAAACTCGGCGTCCTTTGGCGGTAAATCAAATTTTAAACAGGCATCGCCTATCAACCCGGACAGACCCGTTCCAGGATTATCGGAACGCTCATCAGATATCCATTTGATGGCCTTTCTCAATTGTTCACCCTCAGGAATAATACTCACTATCTTTCCTTCCCCTGCATTTTCCAAGACGGGTTAGTAACAATATTAACATACAATCTCATAATATCAACTGGCCCTAACTAAGCTATGCAGCCTAACCCTCTATGAACTCAGCTCCCCCCTCTTTCATCTTCGCGACAGATTCTCTCCCCCCTTCAGGCGTTACCGGCCGTGTCGCCTTCATAATGACATGGACACTAAATCCGGCTTCCAGCGCATCCAGTACTGTTGCCAGAACGCATACATCCTGCGCCAGTCCACCAATCCAAATATGTTTCACGCCGTCGCGCCGAAGCTGTTCGGCAAACCCTGTCTGATCGAAAACAGAGTTCTGATCCTGATCAAACCGTACACCTTTAGTTATCTTTACAACACTATCCGGCAGCTTGAGCCCCGGATGAAATGCCGCACCCTCACTGTCCTCAATACAGTGGAGAGGCCATTGTCCTCCCTGATCTTTGAAACTGACATGCCGGACCGGATGGAAATCGCGGGACGCGTAAACCGGGATCCCTCTTTTTTCTGCTGCCTCGATCCAGCGATTCAGTACAGGTATGATGCGGTCTCCCTCTTTTATCGGAAGCGCCCCTCCCGGACAAAAATCATTCTGTACATCAACGATCAGCAGTCCGTCTCCCTTCTGCAGCATATTAACAAGTTTTGTCACAGTTCGCTCTTTTCAATTCTGTATGATTTATTGAAACTTTTTCAATCGGTAGGGGTGTATTGCAATAAGCCCCTACGTGTGAAACTGTAACCATGTCTAACCATTTAATGTAACCATCTTATATCCCTGTTAATCTTTTTTCATCAAAGCCACCATCTCCTGTTTGAGGTTCCAGATTTTTCCAGAAAGAGAAACATGATATCTGTGCGGACTTATAAGTCGCTTTACACCGGTATCAAGACGGTCCATGTCAGTCACGCGGCAACGACGAATTTCTTCTATGGACGGCAGAGCATGTACCAGATCGCCGTCTTTGAGTACCTGAATCAGGAGTGGTTCTATTTCACTTATCTCATCCTGGTTCAAGGTTCTGGATACCCCTTCTTCGGTCGAATGATAGAGGGTCAGGGATGCCTTCTCCTGTGGTGTTTCGTCCTCCGTGCTAATGAGGTCGGCAGTTGCCCGACTGCGCCGGTCATAAATACGCCATACCTGTTTCGGTCCAGGGTTAATAATTTTTTTCACTGATTCCGAGATCTTGATTGCGGGAACCCATTTCCCATTATCGTTGAGAGATGTCATCTTATATACGCCGTCCAGCGCAGGATACCCCTGAGAGGTTATCAATCGTGTCCCTACACCAAAAATAAGTCTATTGATGAGACCGCCAGGATCAAGCCCATTCTTTGATGCTTCCGCCTCAATCTGGCTAATAATCTGCCAGATTACGATCTCGTCGAGCTGGTTTGATAGGACAATAACTGTATCCGGAAAACCTGCGTCGCTCAGCATCTTTGCCGCCTGGATGCTGAGATAGGCGAGGTCTCCGGAATCGAGTCTGATCCCGTAGGGTTTGTGCCCTTTCCGCTTCAATTCTTCAAAGACTTTTATCGCATTTGGAACACCGCTTTCAAGGGTATTAATCGTATCAACAAGGAGCAGGCAGTCGTCGGGGTACACCTCAGCATATGCTCTGAACGCGCCTATTTCATCTTCTCCCAGTGCAATAAATACCTGGACCATACTGTGGGCATGGGTGCCTTTGGGAGGAAATCCAAGCGCACATGAAGCGCCTGTATTTGACGTAAAATCAGCACCGCCTATAAGAGCCGCGCGTGTGCCAGCGTTTGCTCCCTTTTCCTGTGCACGCCGCATCCCGAATTCAATGACAGGACGCCCACGGGCGGCTCCGTGAATCCTCGCCGACTTCGTGGCAATCAGGATCTGGTAATTAAGATAGTTCAGCAGAGGAGTCTCCAGTAGTTGTGCCATTGCCAACGGACCCCGTACTATATTCAGGGGACAACCGGGATGAATAACTCTGCCCTCAGGTACTGACCGCATGCTGATCCCTTCGAATGTGCAGTGTTTCGCAAGCCAATCCAGAAAATCGTCTTTGAATAACCGCTTTCCCGAACGTCCCGTCTGGTTCTTCAGATGCTGTATATCCATGTCGCTAAAACGTGCCGCCTTCATCCGGTCCAGAAGCCATTCCAGACCGGCATTTATACAATATCCTGCCTGATGAGCACCATAATCCGGATAGCTCCTGAAAAAATGGTCAAATTGGGCAGGACGCTCGTGGAGTCCGTTTCTGAAATACAGCTGAGCCATCGTGATCTGGTAAAAATCCGTATATAAAATACCGTCCGCTGTTATGTGATCATAATTTTTCATACCTGCATCCTGGATCTGATATGGGTTTGTGAAGGCTGTAGTTATTATACTTTAATTTGGATTCAGGCAGGGCATGGTTGACAGAAGAGATAAGAAATATAGAAATCAGAAAAAGCTGGACAAATAATCTAATCACAGATTTGATCTTCTATCCTTCCTGTACCGGTTTAGATCATTTAAATTTGCTTCTTTAAAATTTCTCACACTGTTATCGTAGTTGTCTGCTTTTATCCTGTTTTCATGTATCGTAAGCGCTAATTCACGGTCTAAAAGAGGTGGGCAATCACCTTCGCAGGCAAGCGTATAGCACCCGCACATAAAAAGAGGGAAGTTGCCTTTATAGATAAAAGAATCTTCACTAATAACCTCCCCTGTTGAAGCATCATGATTTATATGGAATGCCCTATAAGAAGAACCATCAGAAGAAATACTTTCTTCCCTTCTTCCAAACACATGAATCCTACTATCTTGCCATCTGACTACATCAATATATTGCAATCTGCCTTTTTCTTTTTCAGATATCATTAAGGTGCTCATTTCTTTAAGCTACGCACATAATCCGGAGAACACTTGTTCAAAACCTCGATAACTTAAAGTTAGTTGAGTATTATTGCTGTATGGAACTTGCAGATTTCTTACAGAAGTCAATTATTTTGTTTTTGTCTGATATTGCAATATTTCAAAATCC
>CAZVHL010000145.1:0-3879 GCA_964626925.1 uncultured Nitrospiraceae bacterium | reverse complement strand
TTGAACCTTGATATATCAATTCTGATATAATACTAATTTTACGGAGAGCTTATGAAAATATTAATAATTCACGGACCTAATCTTAATCTTCTCGGTTCAAGGGAATCAGATATCTATGGAACAAAAAGCCTCGACGAAATTAATGATTCTCTGAATCAACTGGCAACAGAACTCGGAGTAGAGATCGTGATCGAACAGTCAAATCACGAAGGTGAGATAGTCGATTTAATACAGAAAGCCGGAGATTATTCCGCGCTTCTTATCAATCCTGCCGCGTATACCCATACGAGCATTGCTATAAGAGACGCAATAGCTGCTGTTAAAATCCCGGCGGTTGAGGTGCATCTTTCAAACATTCACAAGCGGGAAGAATTCAGGCAAAAATCGCTAATTGCCCCGGTTGCAACAGGTCAGATTTCAGGTTTTGGGCCTGACAGTTATCTTCTTGGATTGAGGGCGGCGTTTTTTGTAGCTAATGCGGAAAAAGACGCTTCTTAAGAAAAGACTCTCCGAACTGAGGATCAGTGGTATCCTTATCACAAACCTTACAAACGTCAGGTATCTTTCCGGTTTTACAGGGTCTTCGGGCTTCCTTATTATCACTCCGAAAAGGGATATATTTGTAACCGACTTTCGCTATCAGGAACAGGCGCGACATGAAGTAAAGGGGTATTCCTTACGAATTGAAAACAGTGAAAGAACCAGAGAAATAAAAAGCATCTGTGATGAGTGCGGAATCAAAAGGCTTGGTTTTGAAGATAGTAATATTACTTATGCATTTTACAACGCACTGTTAAAGAAAAAAATCAGACTAAAGCCGCTCACAGATATTGTCGAGTCTTTGAGAATCATCAAATCATCAGAAGAAATTTCCTTTATTAAGAAGTCTGTGAAGAGGGCTGAGAAAGCATTCAGGAGGTTGCAGCCTTTTATAAAGGTTGGGACTACAGAGAAGAAACTTGCCTTAAAATTCGAGGAGTTGCTTAAGGCGGAAGGTTGCAAAATACTCCCTTTTGAGGTTATAGTAGCGTCTGGTTCAAAGTCAGCCCTTCCACATGCAAAACCATCAAGCAGGAGACTGAAAGAGGGTGACCTGGTAGTTTTCGACTGGGGAGGGGAGTGCAACGGGTATATGTCAGACATGACCAGAACAGTCCTTTTAAATGGAAGAGATGTTTCTAAACAGAAAGAATTATATTACAATGTACTTGAGGCTCAGAGAAGAGCTGTTGATTCAGTAAAGGCCGGAATTAGAACTTCGGTTGTTGATGCTGCTGCGAGAAATTATATAGTTAATAAAGGATATGGTGATTTTTTCGGACATGGGACAGGTCACGGTGTAGGGCTTAATGTTCATGAAAAGCCGTTTGTCTCGTGGCGCAATAAGGAAGTAATAAGAGATAATATGGTGTTTACAATTGAACCTGGAATTTATCTTCCGGGTTTTGGCGGAGTTAGAATAGAAGATATGGTAGTTGCCAGGAAGAACAGAGCTGACATGTTAACTTCTTTGCCAAGAAAATTGAAAATAATAGAGAGGTAGTATTGTGATATCAACGAGTGATTTCAGAAAAGGAAACAAGATTGAATACAAAGGTGCCCCACACGAAATTATAGATTTTCAGCATCACAAGATGGGAAGAGGCGGTGCCATAGTAAGGACAAAACTCAAGAACCTGATAACCGGCAGTATATTTGATGATTCGTTTAAGGGCGGAGAGAAGTTTGAAAACCCGGACCTTAATGAGAGGTCAATGCAATACCTTTATAATGATGGAGACCAGCATCATTTTATGGATAATGAAAATTATGAACAGATTCCATTGAGTTTGGAACAGCTGGGAGATACAAAAAAGTTCCTGAAAGAAAATATGGTAGTTAAGATTCTTTTTTACAGCGGTTCGCCGATCGCTGTTGAAGTGCCTATGTTTGTTGAGTTAAAGATCGTTAAAACAGATCCTGGATTCAAAGGTGACACCGCAAGCGGCGGTAATAAACCTGCTGTACTTGAGTCGGGTCTGACTGTGAAGGTGCCTTTTCATCTCAGTGAGGGTGATATAATTAAACTCGATACCAGGACATCAGAATATATTGAGAGGGTCAGCTAATGGATCACAAAGAAATTAAAAAATTGATTGATCTTATGAAGGATACGGATGTTACCGAAATTCAGATCGAAAGAGAAGGGGGAAAGCTTAAGATCAAGAGGGAGAAGTTCCCCTATTCGATGGGTGCTGTGCCCCCCCCTGTAATCCCACCAGTTGTTGATAGTAAGGAAACAAAAGATGAAACTGTTGCTGATGAAAAGCTTGTAACCATAACTTCTCCCATAGTTGGAATATTTCACAGGTCTCCATCACCTGAAGCGCAGCCTTATGCTGATGCCGGCAGTTCGGTAAGAAAAGGACAGATTCTTTGCATTGTTGAGGCTATGAAACTGATGAATGAAATCGAAAGTGATACGGATGGTATTATTGCGAAGGTTCTGGTAGAAAACGGACAGCCGGTGGAGTACGGAGAACCTCTCTTTCTTATAGATCCCTCGTCATGAATCTGTTTAAAAAAATTCTAATCGCCAACAGAGGTGAAATAGCTATCCGGATTATTCGGGCATGTCATGAACTCGACATCAGGACGGCTTTAGTTTATTCGGACATAGACAGAAATACACTTCCTGTAAGAATGGCTGACGAGGCAATATGCATAGGGCCTGCGTCTCCTGCCGAGAGTTATCTGAATATTCCTGCGATTATAAGTGCTGCTGAGATAACAGATGCTGAAGCAATTCATCCGGGTTACGGGTTTCTTGCGGAGAACCCTCATTTTGTGGAAGCATGCACCACATCAAGAATCACATTTATCGGGCCTTCTGCTGAGAACATAAGGATAGGTGGTAATAAATCAGAGGCCAAAAATCTAATGCAAAAAAATGGTATCCCTGTTGTCCCGGGGAGTGAAAGTCCTGTTAAGAACGAAAAGGATGCCCTGAAAGTCTCAAAGAAGATCGGTTTTCCTGTTATCCTCAAGGCCTCTGCTGGTGGCGGTGGAAAAGGGATGAGAATCGTTCATGAAAAGGGAGATCTGGGCAAGCTGTATCATATGGCTCATAAAGAAGCCCTGGCAGCGTTTGGGAACGGAAATATATATATCGAGAAATATATATCCGAAATGAGACATATCGAGGTTCAGATTCTGGCTGACGATGATGGCAACATAGTGCATCTTGGTGAGAGAGACTGCTCTATTCAGCGCAGGCATCAGAAGCTAATAGAAGAAGCCCCTTTTGTTTTCTGTGATCCCGGATTCAGAAAAATGATAGGTGAAACAGCCATAAGCGCGGCAAAAGCGATGAACTACAGAAATGCCGGTACAGTGGAGTTTATACTCGACAATGACCGGAACATATACTTCATGGAAATCAATACGAGAATACAGGTTGAGCATCCTGTAACCGAGATGATCACGGATATTGATGTAGTAAAGGAACAGATAATTCTTGCAACAGGGGAAGCACTCTCCATTAGTCAGCAGGATATTAATTTCTCAGGCCACAGTATCGAGTGCAGAATTAATGCGGAAGATCCTGAAACATTTATACCTGCTCCAGGGACTGTAACTTTATTTGTCCCGCCCGGAGGGCAGGGTGTCAGAACTGATACTGCTGCTTTTTCAGGATGGAAAGTGCCTGCACATTATGATTCTCTCATAGCGAAGGTGATAGTTCACGGCAGAGACAGAAATGAAGCTATTGTCAGGATGAAAAGGGCACTGAGTGAGTTTATTGTTGACGGTATAAAGACGACCATACCTTTTCATATGAAAATACTTGATAATCCTGATTTTATAAGCGGAAACTTCAATACGTCTTTCCTGGAAAAG
>CAZVHL010000144.1:0-3936 GCA_964626925.1 uncultured Nitrospiraceae bacterium | reverse complement strand
AAAAAACTACATGATAAAAAATTTGAATATTTTGAAGCTGTCCGCCAACCTGATATAACACGTGAGGATGTTTCAAAGATTGAGAAGGAGATGTGGGAAATTAAAAAGAATATTAACAATAAATGGCAGCAATAAATCATGGCAGAATCAAACAGGATTGATTTGCCCGTCACCGGTATGACGTGTGCTGCATGTTCGACGCGAGTCCAGAATACACTTTCAAAACTCAATGGAGTAGAAACTGCTGCGGTTAATCTTGCCGCTGAGCGGGCTACTGTTTTTTATAAAACATCTGAAGTTTCTGTTGACGAATTAATGAAGACCATCAAGGATCTCGGCTACGGGGTCTCGGTCTCTAAAGTCATTTTACCCATTAAAGGTATGACATGTGCTTCATGTGTAAACAAAGTGCAGAATGCTTTGTCATCTTTGAGTGGTGTCATATCAGCCTCCGTAAACTTTGCAACTGAAAAAGCGACTGTTGAATATCTGCCGTCACAGATCGGAATGCGTGAATTTAAAAAGGCTGTCAGAGATAGTGGCTACGATATTTTAGAGCTGGAACAGGGTGAAGATATAGTTGAAAAAGAAAAAGAGGAACGGGAACGGGATTATCGGAAATTAAGAAACAAACTGATCACCGGAGCCGTGCTGACAGTACCGATTTTTCTTGTCGTCTTCTGGGAAAGACTTGGGCTTTCATCATTTATTGAAATACCAAGACAGACCGGGTTTCTGATACAGCTGATTATACAGACTCCGGTCCAGTTCTGGGTGGGTTGGCAGTTTTACACCGGAGCTATCGCTGCTGCGCGTCACAGAACTACAAACATGAATACACTTATAGCGATTGGAACATCGGCTGCTTATCTTTACAGTGCAATGGCGACATTCTTTCCATCATTATTTGAAATCAAGGGTTATTCAGCTGAGGTATACTTTGACACGGCAGCAACAATTATTGTTCTCATCCTTCTTGGGAGGCTTTTTGAGGCAAGAGCAAAGGGGAAGACGTCAGAGGCGATAAAGAAACTTATCGGTCTTCAGCCCAAGACAGCCAGGGTTATTAAAAATGGACAGGAAATGGATATTGCTATTGAGGATGTTGAAATCGGCGATATCGTACTTGTCAGGCCGGGGGAGAAAATCCCTGTTGACGGTATAGTTAAGGAAGGATATTCATCAATAGATGAATCCATGATATCAGGAGAGTCGATTCCGGTTGAGAAGACGATCGGAGATGAAGTCGTAGGGGCTACAATAAACAAGTTGGGATCATTCAGATTTGAAGCTACCAAGATCGGTAGGGATACGATGCTTCACCAGATTATCAACATGGTTCAGGAAGCTCAGGGATCGAAGCCCCCAATTGCCAGACTTGCAGACAAGATCGCTTCTATTTTTGTTCCTGTTGTAATGGGTGTAGCATCAGTTACTTTTATTATATGGCTTATTTTCGGACCTGATCCGGCATTTACCTATGCTATGTTAACTTTCGTTGCTGTTATGATAATTGCATGTCCATGCGCACTGGGTTTGGCAACCCCAACATCCATTATGGTGGGTACAGGAAAGGGTGCTGAAAACGGTATCTTGATAAGAGGCGCAGAGGCCCTTGAAACAGCACACAAAATAAATACCATGGTCTTTGATAAAACAGGCACCCTTACAAAAGGGGAGGCGGTGGTTACAGATATAGTAACCGGCAACGGATCAAATATTAAGAAAGAAGAAATTTTGTTTTATGCTGCATCCGCAGAAAAAGGTTCAGAACATTCTCTTGGTGAGGCTATATTGAAAAAGGCGCGGGAGCTTAACATTAGTCTGCAGGAACCTGTTGATTTTCATGCTGTGCCGGGACGCGGAATTAGAGCAACGATTAATGAATCAAAAGTTTATCTCGGTAATGCAGAGTTTATGGGAGATGAGGGCATAGATATTGAAGAAATTCTCTTGAAAGCTGAAGAACTGGCCACTGAGGGAAAGACGCCGATGTATGTAGCAGCAGGCGGAACCGCAATAGGCATAGTAGCAGTTGCTGATACGCTAAAAGAAAATTCAGTTGCAGCAATAAAGGCACTTCGAAAACTCGGGGTGGAAACTGTGATGATTACCGGAGACAATAAACGGACTGCAGCAGCGATCGCAAAACAGACAGGCATAGACAGGGTATTTGCTGAGGTGTTACCTGAAGACAAGGCAAACGAAATCAGGCAGCTTCAGGAAGGGGGCAAAATTGTAGCAATGGTGGGTGACGGTATTAATGATGCACCTGCACTTGCCCAGGCTGATGTTGGTATTGCGATTGGCACAGGCACTGACATTGCGATGGAAGCCTCGGATATTACTTTAATCGGTGGAGACCTGCGGGGAGTAGTCGCATCTATTGCACTCTCAAAGGCCACCATAACTAATATCAAGCAAAATCTTTTCTGGGCATTTGCTTATAACACAATATTAATTCCGGTTGCAGCAGGCATACTGTTCCCGTTCTTCGGAATACTTCTCAATCCAATGTTTGCAGCTGCGGCAATGGGCATGTCTTCAGTTACTGTTGTTACAAATGCACTAAGACTCAGAAAATTTCAGTTCAATATTAATTAGATGAAATCTATGGGAAAGATTAAATCTAATAAAACACGGGTCGGAGTTCATACATCTATAGCAGGAGGTATTTCAAAGTCGATTGAGCGTGCAGCTGCCTTGGGATGTTCAATTATGCAGATATTCTCTCATAGCCCCAGGCAGTGGAGACAAACTGCCATTCCAGATGAAGAAGCTGAACGGTTTGCTGACCTCAGACAGAAACATGGTATAACTCCGGTATTCATACATGCATCATATTTAATTAATCTTGCAGCGCATTCAAGCGAAATTCTGGGAAAATCAGTAGAGCTGCTCTCTTACGAATTAAGCATTGCAGATCAATTAGGTGTTGAATATGTTGTGCTTCACACAGGAAGCGCCAGTGGCGAGGACGGGAAAAAAGCCAGGAAACGTGCTGTAAAGGCAATTTTAAAAGCTGTAAATGCCGGCCAGTATAAGTCCACTATTCTGCTTGAGAATACAGCAGGGGAAAGAGGTGATATTACTTCTTCGATCGCAAACCTGGCCGATATTATAGATTCGAGTAACTCCGACAGCATAGCAGGTATATGCATTGATACCTGTCATGCCTTTTCAGCGGGTTATGATCTGATAAGGCCTGAAGGAATTGATCAACTCTTTACAGAGATAAAGAAATATGTTGGACTTAATAAGCTCAAGCTCATACATTTAAATGACTCCAAACGTCCAATAGGATCAGGAGTCGACAGGCATGAGCATATCGGAAAAGGATTTATAGGAAACGATGGATTCAGAAATCTGCTTTCTGATAAAAGGATATGTAAAATACCGATGATTCTGGAGACCCCTAAAAAAACTGAAGATGACGATAAAAACAATTTAAGAAAAGTTTTTGGATTTATCCGCCATTCTAATGCATAAATTACCTGTCTTCACATGCATCGCCCAAATTCACAGACTTCAGTAGCAACGCAGGCATGTTATAAAAACGAACAAGACGATTTTTAACATGCCTGCCTGACAACATGAATATTGAGTATTAAAGCTCGCAGCATAGACGTTTCATGCTTTTTTTACCGCTTGGTGAAACGTCCATGACCACATCTACCTTGTTACCGCAGCAACTGCAGAGCTTTGCCAGGCTCTTTGCGCCTGATCTTGCAGCAACATCAGTTTTTGACTTAGCTTTTCCGGCCATAATGATCTCCTCCTTTCAAATTAAAACCTTTATAAGAAAACGCACAAGTTTATACCTGTTTTTACAATGCACACTACTTTCCAAATATGTCTTCTATTCTTGAATCTGGTAAAACGAAGACAGCCAGGCGGTATAATCGTGGGCTAAATAATATACTCTATAGCAAAATA
>CAZVHL010000143.1:2569-3969 GCA_964626925.1 uncultured Nitrospiraceae bacterium | reverse complement strand
AATGTAGTGGACACACCTTCCGAGGGTAATTATATTGTTCCCTCTGTAGTCAATAGGGGCCCGTTAACAATCGCCATATCAACAGAAGGCACAAGTCCTGCAATTTCTAAAACCATCAGAAAAGAAGTTGAAAAGCATTACAGTAAGGAGTTTACTCATTACATGCGTTTTCTGGAGGTAATGCGTGGAAAAGCGGTTGCGGAAATAACTGACAGTAACAAGAGGAGAAAATTCCTCAAATCACTTGCTTCTGAAGAACTAATATATATTGTCAGAAATCAGGGATTTGGCGCTGCTTCTGAAATAATCTCTAACAGCTTTACTCGTGTAACAAACAAGAAAAGTTATTGAACCCCGGCCACGGATGCAATTGCTTCATGAATGCTCTCTCCAATGCTCCTGTCACCGATTATACCGACTCTTATCGAAATGGTCGAAACTCCCTGCCCATCGTCTTTAATTTTTATAACAACTTTTTTTCCGTCTTTTCTTACAGCCTCTATTTTACCTTTACCACCTTCGTCCATACTATTGGATATACTGATCTGAAGGTTTTGAAGGGCTGAATTGGTTGCATCCCATGCCCTTGAATATGAAAGCGGATATTGTCTTACCAGATTACCTTCTACATATCTATAAGCCCCTATACCAACTCCGGCACCAACACCTAACAATGCTACTGCACAGCCATATAAAACAGATAAAGAGCAAACTAAAACCACCAGATTAGTAAATCGTTTCATAATACCTCCCAGGATTATTGATATATTAAGGAATAACAAAAACCCAAACAAATTACAAGTAAAAAATAGAAATATGCAGATCCAGACACCTCTCAACCAGATGATATTTCCAGACAATTACATTTATCATTCCCTTCTTTCGCGGGCGGTCAACCTCTTCCAATAACTCATAATACATGGTAAAATAGTTTTGAATTTTTCGGCCCTTTTGTTATCTTTGATGCTTAAAGGAAAGTAAATGACTAAAAAAGTTACAAAAGCTGTATTCCCTGCCGCTGGTTTGGGTACAAGATTTTTACCCGCAACCAAGGCTTCTCCAAAAGAAATGCTGCCTATAGTCGACAAGCCGATGATTCAGTATGGTGTTGAAGAGGCGGAGAAATGCAATATCAGGGAGTTTATATTTATTACGGGCAAATCAAAAAGAGCTATAGAAGACCACTTTGACAATGCGTGGGAGCTTGAAGAAAATCTTAAAAAAAATGACAAGCTGTCGATGCTTGACGCTATAAACAAATTCTCTAATCATAGCTTTGCCTATATAAGGCAGGGGGCTCCTCGCGGCCTTGGCCATGCAATTCTTTGCTCAAAGCCTTTTGTAAAGGATGAGCCGTTTGCCGTAATACTGAGCGATGATATCATAGACCCTGAAGACAA
>CAZVHL010000143.1:0-2469 GCA_964626925.1 uncultured Nitrospiraceae bacterium | reverse complement strand
GGGAGATTCAGTTAACTGACGCGCTTAAAGCCCTTCTTAAGAGAAAACCTGTTTATGGTTATTTATTTGAAGGGAAAAGGTATGACGCTGGTGATAAGGTCGGTTACCTCAAGGCAACTGTAGAACTTGCCCTGAAGGATCCGTCACTCAAGAAAGAATTCAGCAAGTATCTGTTATCAAAAATTCCAACATTAACAAAAAAGGAGCGATAATGGTAGACATAGATATAAAGGAAGATAGTGACATAGAGGTTCCAGAGTCCCTTCCGATCCTTCCCGTACGAGATATAGTAATTTTCCCATATATGATACTTCCATTATTCGTCGGGAGAGATGTGTCGATAAAGGCGATTGAACATGCGATGGAGGGTGACAAGCTTATTTTACTCGTATCGCAGAAGGACGTTAACATCGAAAACCCTAAAAAAGATGACCTTTATTTAGTAGGAACCGTAGGAACAATCCTCAGGATGCTGAAGCTCCCTGACGGCAGACTCAAAATTCTTGTGCAGGGATTTGCGAAGGCAAAAATAACTGAGTTCATCAATACAGAACCTTATTATTCAGGCCGGATCGAAAAGATATATGACGATAAACAGCCAGAGTTATCTGTGGAAGTTGAAGCTTTAATGAGGAACGTAAAGGAGTTTGTTGATAAATCACTGGCTTTGGGAAAATCTTTTTTACCCGATATTATTGTCCTTATCGAGAATATAGAAGAGCCCGGAAGACTGGCTGATCTTGTTGCTTCAAATCTAGGATTAAAAGCAGATCTTGCCCAGGAATTACTGGAAGAGACAGATCCTATTGTAAGGCTCAAAAAAATCAGTGAAATCCTGGGCAGAGAAGTCGACCTCTTATTAGTACAACAGAAAATCCAGTCTGATGTAAAAGGGGAGATAGACAAAACCCAGCGTGAATATTTTCTCAGGGAACAGATGAAAGCGATCCAGAAAGAACTGGGTGAAATAGACGAAAAGACTGAAGAGATAATGGAATTGCGCCAAAAAATAGATCAGGCCAAGATGCCGGAAAAGGTTGAGAAAGAAGCGATGAAGCAGATCAACCGGCTTGAAAAAATGCATCAGGACAGCGCTGAAGCCGGCACAATCAGAACCTATATAGACTGGCTGGTTGAAATCCCCTGGTCGAAAAGCACAAAAGATAATCTGAATCTGAAAAAGGCAAAAAAGGTGCTGGACAAAGACCACTATGATCTGGAAAAAGTCAAAGAGCGGATCCTTGAATATCTTGGTGTAAGAAAACTCAAAGACAAAATGAAAGGGCCGATTCTATGTTTTGTTGGACCGCCGGGAGTAGGAAAGACATCACTTGGCAAATCTATTGCGAGAGCACTTGGAAGAGAGTTCTACAGGATGTCACTTGGAGGCATGCGAGATGAAGCCGAGATAAGAGGACACAGAAGAACCTATGTAGGAGCAATGCCCGGCAGGATCATTCAGGGCATTAAAACAACAGGTACAAACAATCCCGTATTCATGCTTGATGAAGTAGATAAAATCGGTATGGATTTCAGAGGTGATCCGGCCTCCGCACTGCTTGAGGTGTTAGATCCTGAACAGAACAACTCTTTTGCCGACCATTACCTTGGCGTACCTTTTGATTTAAGTAATGTTATGTTTATAACAACAGCAAATCAGATAGACCCTATCCCTTCTCCTCTTAGAGACAGAATGGAAACATTATATTTATCAGGATATACCGCCGAAGAAAAAGTAGGTATTGCAAAAATCTATCTTATCCCCAAGCAATTAAATGAACACGGGATCACCGAAAAAAACATAAAAATAAACGACACTGCACTGTTACAGGTTATCACTCAATACACAGGTGAAGCGGGCGTCAGAAATCTTGAGCGCGAGATCGCCAACCTCTGCCGTAAAGTAGCGAGAAAAATTGCAGAGGGGAATAAAATCAAAAAATATCTTATCACTCCAAGCAATCTCTCAAAATACCTTGGAGTGCCTAAATTTTTACCTGAAGAAGAAATCAAGAAAGACGAAATCGGTGTATCTACCGGTCTTGCCTGGACCGAAGCAGGCGGAGACATTATATATATTGAATCTACCATAATGAAAGGCAAAGGCGGATTGACTCTTACAGGACAACTTGGTGATGTGATGAAAGAATCTGCTCATGCTGCATTAAGTTATATTCGCTCAAGGGCCACAAAACTTGGCATCAAAAATTCTGTTTTTTCAAACAATGATATTCATGTACATGTCCCTGCGGGAGGCATACCCAAAGACGGTCCTTCTGCAGGCATCACTATGGCCACTTCTCTTGCGTCTGCGTTTACAGGCAGATCAGTGCATAAAAACATTGCGATGACCGGAGAGGTCACACTCAGGGGGAGGGTACTGCCTATCGGGGGATTAAAGGAAAAGTCACTTGCTGCAAAGAGAATGGGCATTAATACAATCATCATTCCAAAGCGAAATGAAAAAGA
>CAZVHL010000142.1:0-4002 GCA_964626925.1 uncultured Nitrospiraceae bacterium | reverse complement strand
GCAGAAACAGTATAAATGAATAGAGTTAACTAATCATGCAGCGGGATAATAAGCTGTGTCAGGTCAAACTATAAAAAGCTGGGCTGGGATTTAAATGATTATGCCTTTGCAATCTCAGGAAATACTACATTATTTAGATAAAGCCCTAACTGCTCTACAGTCATAGAAAACTTTTTAAAAGTTGTCTGTTTTACAAAATAATTATCACATCCCAATCTTCTGCATTGTTCAATCTCTTCAGGATCATCCGAAACAGATAACATTATTACCGGTATGTTATCAACCCACTTATCTTTCTTTATCTGACGCAAAACTTCGGTACCATCAATTCCAGGCAATCGAATGTCTAAAAGCAAAACATAAAAAACTCCCTCTTCTCTGTAAGGTTTGTTGCCTCTTTTGAAAAGGAAATCCAGAGTATCTTCACCAGTTTCAAAACAAAGAACATCGTTTCTAATACCGGCATCTTTCAAGCTGCTCAAAATAAGTCCAGCGTGCCCATCATCATCTTCAGCTAAAATAATTACAGGATTTTTTTCCATTTCGCCCATATCTGATTAATCAATCAACTGACTTCATCTATCCCTATGTCAATTACTACTAATTAAAGTTTGCCTTTTAATGATTCCAATTGTCTAATATAAAAGACTTATAAACATTATAAAAATATTTTATACATGTCAGATTGTAAGTAGCAAATTGCCAGTCTGGTGATTATGATTTTTTAGCGAGGAACTTTCTGATTTCTCCTACTCGTAAGGTTATCTTATTGCTGTCAAGATATTCCAGGAAAGGGAGCGCATACTTTCTGGAAGTTCCAAGTAAATCGCGGAACTCGCCTACTGTCATCTCCTTTTTTGCACTAAAGAAACTGTTGAGCTTTTCTATCATACTGGTATAGTTTGAGATCGGAATATATAATGAATCGTTAATCCTTACAAGGGTCTTTTCTGATGCCATGATCTTTAATAATTCTCCTGTTTCCTCTGTTCTGATCGAGATAGAACCTGCCAGTTCGTCCTTTGAGGGCGGCTGAAATGACGCGTTGTTAAGGGCTTGCATAATCTTGTCTTTCAGTTCCTTCTTGTCTTCACTTAAAGATATCCTGAATGTTTTTAACCGGACAATTTCCCTTTCTACTGCAATATCCTTAACCTGGCCGAGAAAAACCTCAAAGAGTTTCTGATCCAATCCTTTAAATAAAGCCCTTATAGACCCCTTTGTCATGCCCGGCTTTAATGGGTAGGACTTGTGATAACTGACTATATGCTCAACTACATTTTTAGCAAATTCATCATAATTGTCTTTATGAATAAGTCTGCCTTCGCTCTGCATGAGCTTTCCTGACTTAACGAGCGCATTAATCTCATGCTGAAGTTCGATTGATTCAACCTTGATCCAGCTTGCAATGTCAGCCATTGCAATACCATTCAGTCCGCTCTGAAATATTTTGACAGAAAGTTTGTCCTGCAGGTTGCCATGCTCAAAGATTTCGAGATCTTTCATTCTCTCATCTCTTTTTCTCCTCTTCGGAGATACATCAAGGATTTCTCCACCGCCGATTGTCATCAAAGGAGAAAACCTCCGGATTATATATCTGTCACCGGCCATGACAGTTATCGGCTCTTTGAATCTGAGCTGGCAAAAAGCTTTGTCACCCGGCTTCAACTCATCATTATCGTAAATGATAATCCTGCCGGTCAGTTCAGTCGTTCCTGTATGAAAATGCACAAGACTTCTGCTCTTCAGTCCGCTTATAGGGGCATTTTTTAAAAGTTCAATATCAGCATCAATAAAATAAGTTGTCTTTAACTTGTCAGGAATAGTGACAACATCACCGCGAAGAACATCTTCTTTTGCAACACCCTGCAGATTAATCGCAACGCGCTGACCTGCATGGGCAGTCTTGAGATTCTTTCCGTGACTCTGCAGTCCGCGTACTTTAGCCCTGATTTCCTTCGGCAGTATCTCAACAGTTTTATCGATCGAAATACTTCCTGAAAGGGCTGTGCCGGTAACAACTGTTCCAAAGCCCTTCAGAGTAAATATTCTGTCAACAGGAAGTCTGAAGATGCCGCCTTCTGATTTAGGCTCAACATCCATGGCGAGGTTTTTTATCTTTTCTTTCAAAAGGTCTAAATTATGTCCGGTTATTGATGAGACAGAGATAATGTCTGCGTTTTCAAGAAATGAGCCTTTTACGAAATTTTTAATCTCATCCGAAACAAGTTCTAGCCAGTCCTCTTCTACAAGGTCGGATTTTGTAACCACGACCAATCCCCTCTGGACTTTTAATAAATTGCAGATATCGAAGTGCTCCCTGCTCTGAGGCATGATACCTTCGTCAGCAGCGATGACCATGAGAACTATGTCTATGCCGCCGGCACCTGCAAGCATGTTTTTTATTAGACGCTCATGCCCCGGAACATCCACAATTCCGACCCTGAGACCATCAGGATAATTGAGGTCCGCAAATCCAAGGTCGATTGTGATGCCTCTTTCTTTTTCTTCCTTGAGACGGTCCGGGTCTATTCCGGTGAGAGCCTTTACAAGGGCGCTCTTGCCGTGATCAATATGGCCTGCTGTTCCGAGAATAACGTAACGATTCATAAGAGAAAATTTTTATGATAAAGCTGATATGATGCAGTTAACCAATGTTTTCACTTCACTGTTCTGAACTGTTCTTGCATCTAATAGAAGCATGTTATCCTTGATCCGCGTGATTACAGGCGGATCACCTAGCCTCAATCTCTTCTCCAGTGTATTGACAGATATATCTGCCGGAGTTACAGATACGGCAAACGTCGGGAAATCGGTCTCAGGCAGGGAACCGCCGCCTGCTCGTGACTGGTCCGGCACTACCTTAAGATCTGCCCGATCCGGGATCGATTTCTTTAGAGCGGACAATATCTTCCTGGCCCTCCGTTTGATCAGTGCCTGGGATTCGGTCAACATCCTTACAGTAGGAATATCCCTGATAGCCTTTTCTTCATCCAGATATTGCATAAAGGTCGCCTCAAGCGCGGCAAAGGTCATTTTATCTATTCTCATAGCCCTCATCATCGGGTTTTTCTCGATCTTTTGTATTAATTTTTTCTTTCCGATTATGATACCTGCCTGTGGACCTCCGAGAAGCTTATCGCCGCTGAAAGTTATAAGGTCTACTCCTGTTTTGACAATATCATGGACTGTTGGCTCCCCGTATATGCCAAATTGATCGAGCCTTATCATGGAGCCGCTACCAAGGTCAGCTGCAACCGGTATCCTGAACTCCTTTCCGATCCTTACCATGTCTTCTATCGAGACCTCTTCAGTAAAGCCGACAACTTTGTAATTGCTTTGATGAACTTTCAGTAATAAACCGGTGTTGCCGCAAACTGCATTTTGATAATCTTTTAAATGAGTTTTGTTTGTAGTGCCTATTTCTCTGAGAATCGCGCCGCTTGATTTCATGACTTCAGGGATCCTGAAAGAGCCGCCTATTTCAACGAGCTCTCCGCGCGACACAATAACCTCTCTGTTTTTTGCAAATGTGTCGAGGCATATCAGTACGGCAGCGGCGTTATTATTAACAACAACTGAATCTTCTGCGCCTGTCAACTCTGCGATTATATCTTTAATATGTGAATATCTCTTCCCCCTTTTCCCCTTTGATATTTCATATTCAAGATTGGAATAACTGCGGGCAGTTAACACTATATTATCAACCGCTTTTTCTGAAAGAATGGCCCTGCCAAGGTTTGTATGTATCACGACACCGGATGCGTTAATTAGAGGGCGCAGCCTGTAAGAAGAATGATTTATTATTGTTTTCTCGATATCAGCAGCTATTACGTCAAGAGACAGGTCAGGAGTCATGCCGTCCAGAATCTCTTTGCGCTTTAAATTGACAACTTCCCTTATCGAGCGAATTACTGATTTTCTATAGTATGATTCTAACCATTTCTTACCGTAAGAACTCTTCAAACATTCATCAACAGACGGTAATTCAGATAATTTCTT
>CAZVHL010000141.1:1843-4061 GCA_964626925.1 uncultured Nitrospiraceae bacterium | reverse complement strand
AAATAATGAATCTTATCAGGAATGAAGAACTCAGGGCAATGGGATTTAATCCCCTGGAGAGAATAATCGAAATTCTACATACCAGGGAAGGAATCGAAGTAAAGACAACAAATGAAAAACTTGCCCAGAGAATAACCAGGCGGCTTGAACGGGCATATCACGGCAAGGTTGAGTATAAATGGTCTAGCGGTACCAAACTTCTTCGGGCTGAATGGATTAGGTGAATGGGTGGCTTTTGACGATTTCGAAAATCAGCATAGCTGTAATGTATCTTCTACTCAATAACCCATAAGGCACATTTTTTGTGTGCATGAAGAATTCTATTTGTAGTGCTACCGAATAAAAATTCCTCTTTTCTTGAGATGGCACGCCTGCCGACAACTACAGTACAGCATCTATTTTTCTCCTGCTCTTCCAGTATGGACTCTGCAATTGAAGTACAATTTATGATAATCACTTTAATAACAATTTTGTCCCCTTCAAATCCGGACTGTATCAGGACATCACGATAGTTCTTCAGCATCGCCGTTGACCTGAAAAACTGATCTTCTATCCATTCAGCACGTCCGCTGTTGTCTTTAAATATATCTTCTGAAGGCTCTGGAATAATCCTGATAAGGGTTGCACGTATCCCCGACTGACCACCAAGAAAATTTGCAACATATAGAAGGGCCCTCTTTGAATTTTCCGTTTCATCTAATGCAACAAGGATATGCTTGTCACTTTCTAAAGTATAATCCTCTACACTTTCATCTTTACTCATGACTGTTAATTTATATTCATTTGTCATGGCTTAAATTCTCTTTTGCTTCCTTAATGTCGTTAATTAATTGCGAAGTATTGTCATAAAAAATGTTTGCGCCTGCCGAAAATTGGAGAAGAATGTTATTTAATAAATCAGGGATATAGGGATACACTTTCTTCAGGTTTACAATCCTGTTCTGAAATACAATATGCCTGTCATCATGAGACAGGCTGTCGAATACACGCTGGTTGTTTTTTTCAAGTTCATAGGTAGTTACATCGCCCCGACCTGTCAAATAAATAAGAATATTGCCTAACCCGAACAGGTCATAGCTGAACATATTTTCTTTGTGCGTATAGTTGAAATCAAAATCGATCCATCTGTAGAGACCGCTTTTTTTATCTTTAATTATATGGTCCCTTCTGATATCTCCGTGTTTTTCTCTATGATCATGAAGAAACTGTATAGCCTCGACAAGTTTGACATAATCATCCAGCACTGAAGTGAAATAATTATGGAAATAATCCTCATGGTTATTGCCGAGGCTGAGTACATATTCGCAAATTGTCGTACCGGGAATATAGTCAAGAACTCTGATTATGCCGCCTGCAGAATCATTGGTGCTAAAGCCCTGCATGAAATTCGGATGCCCCTTCACTAAAGAGAGGATTCTTGCTTCTTTTTCCGGACTCCTGAAGCAATCAAAAGTTAAACCTCCAATGTTTGAAGTAAATTTTTCATAGAAGACCATTTTAATTATCTTTGTCTCCCCTGTGAGCAGGTCTTTGGCTGATTTAACCCAGAATTTCGGCTGATCATCAAGTCCAAACCGTCCTTCGTATTTATTGTTCCTTATGAGATAAGGCCGTTCGTTCAGAATAATCACGTCGTCATAGTTTACTCTGAAAAAATCCGATGTATCTGTAACAATATTCAACTTGCGTGGGATTCGTGAAGACGGAATAAAGGCAGCCATCATATCTCTTAATTGATTCTGGGTATATATTCCCGATGATGCTGTACAATCAGTTATCATTTTTATAAACATATCCCATAGATAACATGTATGTTTCCTCCTTATCTAAATCTTGAGCAAATATATAGCAAGATAACTGCCTGTAAAATATATTTACAAAAATACATAATAACTAAGCAGTTATATATTTTTCATTTATTTATGCCTAATAAAAGAGTGACAGATAATGTCAGTTTGGACAAATAATTATAAAGAATGAGCAGAATGTGGATTGACTCAACCTCATTAATAACTTCAACAAAGTGATGAAATTCAACATGTTTCGAGTTCATTGACTTTTAGATACAATCACCAATTTTAAACTCACCTGAAAACTGAAGGCTTGTACAATCCTTAAAATTCTGCTTCATGATAATTTGTCAAAAAAACTCTTTTATTGCAAAATAGTTAACATTCGCTTAGCCTTATAAAAGTAAATAATATCTTTCTTATCATCT
>CAZVHL010000141.1:0-1743 GCA_964626925.1 uncultured Nitrospiraceae bacterium | reverse complement strand
TATTCTCTTGATGATGGATTGAAGGCATTAGAATATGCTGCTGAAAAAGGGGTGATAAAAGTTATCCTGAAGATGTCCTGATCGATTTCTGAAGTTATTATTCTTTGTTGAGCGAGTTCACAAATGCTTCAACTACTTCATTATCAAACTGTTTACCTTTGTTTTGATCTAACTCACGAAGGGCAAATTTAATGCCCGGGGCTTTTCTGTAAGGCCTGTCAGATGTCATCGAATCAAATGAATCAGCCACATGAAGTATCCTTGCGCCAAGCGGTATGTCTGAACTGCAAAGATTATTGGGATAACCCTTGCCATCGAATTTTTCATGGTGATGTTTAATATAAGGAATTATGTTATCCAACTGTTTTATGTCTTTAAGAATATTTGCGCCCTGTTCCGGATGTTTCTTGACTATATCAAATTCCTGCTTGGTCAGTTTGCCGGGTTTTTCAAGAAGATGATCGTAAGTCCCAATTTTACCGATGTCATGAAGCAGACCTGCCAATTTGATGTCTCTTACATCATCTTCATCAATCTGCATTTCTATCGCGATCTGTTCCGAATATTTAGATACCCTTTCGGAATGACCCTTTGTCCACGGACTTTTTGTGTCGAGGGCGTTTATCGTTACATGCACAAGCTTCATGAAAAGGTCTTCAAGGTCCAGATATGAGTCATTAATGTCTTCAAGCATATTAAAAAAGGCGTCTCTTTCTCTTAATGTTCCAATATTATTAAATGATTGCTCGTTATCTAACATTATTATTGCTCCTCAAAATAGATTTAAGTGTGCATAGTTGCATCTATTAATCCCGCACTCATATCAGACAGAAATTAAATAATTAAGCATGAAACCATGCATTTATAGTTAATTTATAATTCGGCAAATTCCTGTTGAAACTTTAGCCTGACAGAGTAGAGCAGCTGAAAAAGCAGATAATTGAATTGATAGACAGAGCAATAATAGGATATGATTAACGCACAATTATAAGATTTATTTTATAACTATATGAATCAACTAAAGACAGCCGGAATTATTATTATAGGCAATGAAATCCTGTCAGGAAAAGTTCAGGATAGCAATTCATACTATCTGGCATCTGAGCTAAGGAGTCTTGGCATAGATGTCAGGCGTATTTCGGTTATACCAGACGATATCGAAACAATAGGACGGGAAGTATTCCGATTTTCTGGTAAATATAATTATGTCTTTACTTCCGGTGGTGTTGGCCCTACGCATGATGATGTGACGATGGCAGCAGTAGCAGATGGGTTTGGCGTAAGTCTTGTCAGCAACGAACAAATCAGGGAGATACTGCTATCGCGATATACGAGAAAACTGAATTCTGCGATTTTAAAAATGACTGAAATTCCTGAAGGTTCTGAAGTTATTTTTAATGAAAATATGCGCTTCCCTGTAATTGCCTTTAAGAATGTATTTATTTTCCCTGGCATCCCGGACTATGTTAAGAATAAATTTACTGCTATTAAGGAAAGATTCCGATCCTCTTCATTTTATTTAAAGCGCATTTTCCTGGACAGCCATGAAACAGAGATCACAGAGACACTTAACCGGGTTGTTGCAGACAATCAGGATGTGATGTTTGGATCTTATCCCTTTTTGGATGAAGAGGATTACAGAATAATAGTAACTGCAGAATCAAAGTCTGAGGAACATCTGAAGAGTGCTGTTGATATGCTCTTAAAGCTGTTGCCGGAAGAGATTATTGTAAGAATCGAATA
>CAZVHL010000140.1:2632-4157 GCA_964626925.1 uncultured Nitrospiraceae bacterium | reverse complement strand
CTGAATTAAAAAGAATGAGAGTTGCATTTTTGATTGACGAAGCCCACCGTTCTCAGGAAGGCAAACTTGGCGTTGCTATCCGGATACCATTCCGAAAACCTGACGAACCGGATGAGGATAAATATGAGGGTGAAGCAGACACAGAAGAGAAAATTGCCAAAATCATTCGTGCCCATGAAGGCAACCAGCTCTTTGTGGCGTTTACAGCAACGCCGTCGCCTGCGACTTTAGATTTATTTGGAAATCCTTTTGATACCTATTCCGAGGCTGAGGCGATTGCAGAGGGCTACATTGTGGATGTTGCTACCGGAATCATTTCATACAAAACATTGTACAACCTGCATTGCACTGTAATACCGGATGCAAAAGAAGAAAAGCTGTATCCCAAAGGCATTGTCAGCAAAGCCCTGAAGAATGTTGCCTTTCAGGATGAAGGGCTTATCCAGTACAAAGCCGAAGTGATGATCCGTATCTTTGAGGAGAAAATCAAGCCTCTTGTTGGTGGACGGGCAAAAGCAATGATAGTAGCGACTTCACGCCTCGCCGGACTGAGGTATTTCCAGATACTTAAGGACAAGCTTAAGGAGAGACACTCTGATTACAAAGTGCTTTATGCTTTCTCGGACTTTATCCACCCTGAGACAAATGAGCAAATTACTGAATATGCGGTGAACGGTTTAAGGCCGGGAGAGCTTATTGAAGACCGCTTTGAGGGAGAGGACTGCCGGCTTATGGTTGTGGCGAGCAAGTTCCAGACGGGTTTTGATCAGCCGCTCCTTGCAGGTATGTTTCTTGACAGGGCTGTTGTTGACCGGAATGCGGTTCAAACTGTTTCCCGGCTGAATCGTTGCCATGATGAGAAAGATACGGTTGTTGTCGTAGATTTTACGAATAACGCAAATGCGATTCTAAAAGCATTTAATAAATATCGTAAGGGCACCCCATTTGAAAGCAGTGAACCTGATAAGGAACAATGCATTAAATACTATAATGAAATTATTGCGCAGGGGTTATTCAGTCAGTCAGATGCCGAGAAAGTAGTTGAACTTATAGCCGAGAAGAACGATCCCCAGTTACAGTTTACTGTTAATGCACTGCGTAATAAATTTCAGGATCATATTCAAGATATTGATGAGCGTAAACAACTTGTGTATTTAATGGAGAAGTTTGTCAGAAGTTACCATTTTTTGACCTGTTTCTTCCAATATCCGGAAAACATAGGGGTCTTCTCTGCGTTTGCTGAATATGTGGGTCCGCAATTGATTAAGCAGGGATCTGTTTCTGAGTTAATGAAACAAATACGACAGACAAGTGTTGTAAAGGCCAGCGTCAAATATAAGGGTGAAGTTTCAGCTCCCGGCGGAGAGGTAAAGCTTAAGAAAGGACGGAAAGGGGGCGGAGGGCCGCCGCCCAGGAAAGTCTCTGTGCAGGATATGATAGACGAGATTCGTCAGAAATTTGAGATTACAGATGAAGAGGCCCTCTATATCAAGGAAGTCACTGAAGAAAAAATGCATGATGAAGA
>CAZVHL010000140.1:0-2532 GCA_964626925.1 uncultured Nitrospiraceae bacterium | reverse complement strand
GTATAGAGACACCATCCGACCTTGTTCCGCATATCAAACATTACGCAGACCGAAAGCAGGAACATTTTTTATGTGCCTCCATAAATGGAGCAAATGAGGTAGTAAATATAAGAGTTGTATCAATTGGGCTGGTAAACAAAACACAGGTACATCCGAGAGAGGTTTTTGCTGACCCCATTGGTGATCGTGCGTCAGCAATAATCGTAGCTCATAATCACCCAGCTGGGACATTGAAACCAAGTTCAGAAGATATCGAAGTAACGAAACAACTGAAAATGGCAGGAGGAACTTTAGGTATCCGGTTACTTGACCACATTATTTTTAATCATAAGGAATACTATAGTTTTTTAGAGGATGGGTTATTATGAAAGCAACGGAAACAAATTTTCTTAAATTTCTTCAGGGAACAAAGCAATTCATAATACCTATTTTCCAGAGAAATTACAGTTGGACACTTAAACAGTGTCAGCAATTATGGAACGACATACTCCGGACTGCAAAAGATGATAATATTCCTGGTCATTTTATCGGCTCCATTGTCTATATTGAAAAGGGTATATATCAAGTAGTTTCTGTCCCGCAACTTCTATTAATAGATGGTCAACAGAGGCTTACAACGCTCTCGCTTCTTTTACATGCATTGGGGAAAGCAATCGAGAAATCTGGCAATCACACTGATATATCGCAGAAAAAAATTAACAACTATTTCCTCTTCAATAGTGAGGAAGCAGGTGAAAAAAGGTTTAAGGTGTTGTTGACGAAGGCGGATAAAGAAACTTTAATGAGGCTAATTGAAGATAAAGAACTCCCCACTCCATCATCAAGTCGAATTATTGAAAACTACAACTTCTTTGAAGAACAAATACGTAAAACAATACCTGATTTTAATATGATATATCAAGGAATAGGTAAGCTCATTATTGTTGATATTTCTCTTGATCGTGATCACGATAATCCACAACTAATATTTGAGAGCTTAAACTCTACGGGTCTGGATTTATCACAGGCTGATTTAATTCGTAATTATGTACTTATGGGTCTTGCGCCTCGGCAACAGGAGGCACTTTACAATGACTATTGGCTGCCTATGGAACAAGGCTTTGGACAGGCTGATTATGTAGCAAAGTTTGACCGCTTTATGCGCGATTATTTAACTTTCAGAACTGGGCGTATTCCTAACATTAGAGAGGTTTATGAGGCGTTTAAATTACTCGCGCAAGGCAATAAATCAGGGTCGATCAATGACATTGTGTCAGAACTTTACCATCACTCAAAATACTTCATAAAGATGGCTCTGGAAAGAGAGGAAGATAAGGAGCTTAAGGTAATATTTAATGATATTAATACCCTTAAGGTTGATGTTGCATATCCTCTGCTTTTGGAACTTTACCATGATCACGCACGGAATCTGCTGAGCAAGGATGAATTTGTAGAGATATTAAGGCTAATAGAAAGTTATGTTTTTCGAAGGGCTATTTGTGGAATACCGACAAATTCATTGAATAAAACCTTTGCAACGCTCAGTAGAGAATTAGACAAGGAAAATTATCTCGAAAGTTTTAAGGCAGCTTTGCTGTTAAAAGATTCTTATCGAAGATTTCCCGATGATGATGAATTTATGCGGGAATTGGTCATAAAAGATATATATAATTTTAGAAACCGCAATTTCTGCCTCCGTAAGTTAGAGAATCTCGACCGTAAGGAAAAAGTAAATGTAGAAGAATACACGATAGAACATATTATGCCACAGAATGAAAACTTATCGAGCGAGTGGCAAGAAGAACTCGGAGACGATTGGAAAAAGATTCATACCCATTATCTTCATACTATAGGAAATTTAACGCTGACGGGTTACAATCCTGAACTCAGTGATCGCCCATTTCTTGAAAAACGTAATATGCAGGGCGGCTTTTCGGACAGCCCACTAAGATTGAACAGGGGCATTGCAAACCTTGAGCATTGGAATGAAGAAAAAATTAAAAGAAGGGCGAACAGTCTTGCAGAACAGTCAATTAACGTCTGGAAGGCGCCAAGCGTGTCCAAGGAAGTATTAGAAAAATATAAACCCGAACGCGAAACTAAAGCTGAAGAAATTTATACGATAAAAACTATGGAAGGATATGAACATTTACAGGGTGCGATGCTGGAACTATATGAACAACTCAGCAAACGAATACGGAATATAGACGCTTCTGTTAAAGAGGAAGTTAAAAAACTCTATATTGCATATAAAACTACAACTAATTTTGTCGATATTGTTCCACAGAAATCGAGACTTCGCTTGAGTTTAAATTTGCGTTTTGATGAAATAGATGACCCAAATGGTATTTGCAAGGATGTTACCAATTTAGGGCGTTGGGGAAATGGTGATGTTGAAGTGGGAATTTCTTCTACTGAGGAGCTTGATTATATTATGTTCCTTATCAATCAATCATTTCAGAAACACGCTGAAGACGGTAGTGAATAATTCTTTCCTTAAAATATTCCCGCCGCCCATATTTAAAGAAGAATAAAGAATTTTTGCTTGGTGGA
>CAZVHL010000139.1:0-4161 GCA_964626925.1 uncultured Nitrospiraceae bacterium | reverse complement strand
CAGGAAAACCTCGATAACGGATCGATATATTTACATTCATATCCACTTGAGCCGGCAAATATGAATGAAGCGTTGACCTTCAGAGCGGAGCTTTATCATTCTGATTGTATATTTATTCTTGAATACTGCCTGAACTAACCTCTATTATCAGTTGTTCCTTAAGTCAGCCTCTTGTATCAGTAATCAGTTATGCTGTAACCTTTCCTTATGAGCATTGCGGATAAAATCCTTTCAGATCCTGTTAATAAATGGGTATTTGAAAATTCTGGAAACGATATATACCTCGTTGGCGGATATGTACGTGATCTTCTCAGAAAGAGACAATCTCGAGACAAGGACTTTGTAATAAAGCAAAACGCAGGAGCAATTGCCAGGAAGACAGCAAAAAAATTCAAGGGAACATTCATCGAACTTAAAAAGAATCATACATTTCGCATTGCAATGGATCGAAAGCGATTCATTGACTTCACGTATCTAACAGATAGCATAAAGGATAATTTAGATGAGAGGGACTTTACGGTTAATGCCATAGCCTGGTCGCCGCAGTCGGGGATTATTGCACCTCCGGATTATCTGGATGACATCAGAAACAAAGTAATCCGGGTAGTAAGAATCGAAAATCTGATTGATGATCCCTTGAGAATACTCAGGGCGTACAGGCTTTCCGCTCAGCTGGATTTTGAAATAGATCCTGCTACCCGTACACAGTTAAAGAAATATGCCAAAGGAGTTACAAAGGTCTCTGCTGAGAGAATAACTGAGGAACTCTTTAAACTATTAAATTTTGATAATTCCTCAGAATATCTTAAATTATGCCTTGATGATAATATTCTTTCTCGAATAATACCTATAACTACCGATAATATAGCGATTAATTTGGCTCAAATTGGCAAATTAGACAAGTTTATAAATAAAATCAGTCAGTTACAGTCCCAGCGCCACTTAAAAAAGAGTATGTCTTATGTTATAAGTCAGAATTTAACAAGGACTGGTCTGATCAGATTATTCCTGTTAACGAGAATTAACAGTAATAAATTTGATTCAGAAAGCACTAACTTGAGGTTATTGAAAATTAGCACAATAAACAGAAAAAGCATATTTAATCTAATGATGGCAAATCAATTACCTTTAAAACGGATTACTGATAAGGGCTTATTTCAGATTTTCATAAGATCAGGCACTAATATTTTGGAATCAGCTGTTGTAAGGACAATAGTGAAATCTAGAATTCATTACCGGTTCATTGATAGGGCTAAAGAATTTATCCAATACAAAAAAGAGCCAATATTAAACGGACATGATATCAAGGGAATATTGAATATTAAATCTGGAGAGTTAATTGGTCGAGCCAAGAGGAGAATTCTGGAGCAGCAATTCCTTGGAAACGTCAATAACAGGAAGCAGGCTCTGAACTGGATAATATCTAATTTAACATAATATATCTTATAGGACATTGGACATATCAAGCTTTTGTTCAAAAGATGTTAAAACTGAACAACTACCCCTCTTCAAGCAGCGTATATATGAGGATTTCAGGGATTGCCTAATAATTAGGCAGATAAAATACTGAATTAAATTAAGTGGATATATTGTTTGATGGTCTTGCAATCAGATTGGAGCCAGATATAGATATAACTTTAACCAGGAGTCGTTTTCTAGGGCGTAGATTGTCAGATTTAACCAAAATCTTAAGGTAATTATCGGATATTGTCCTGTAATATCCGTTGGTTTGATCTCTTTTCTCAACAATTACATCCAGATCACGGTATAAATACTTTACAATATAAGCTTTTTTCTTGATTTCTCCTAGATCCAGCAGTTTTTTTACCCTTTTCTTCTTAATCAGATCAGAAATCTGATTTGGAAAATTTGAAGCTTTTGTGTTCGGCCGTTTCGAAAATGGAAACACATGGAGATAACTGATCGGCAGATCATTAAGATATTTGACAGTGTCATCAAAATCTTTGTCAGTTTCTCCAGGGAACCCAACAACTACATCTGTTCCTATCGAGATGTCTGGACATTCTGTTAGTATGCTGTTGATAAGCTGTTTGTAAAAACTGGTTCGATATCCCCTCTTCATCATTCCTAACACTTTATCTGAACCGCTCTGAAGTGGTATATGAAGATGTGCACAAACGTTTCCTTTGTTTATCAATTCCACGAAGTCATGACTAAACTCATTTGGTTCTATTGAACTAATACGGACTCGAATGTCAGGATATGATGAAGCTATTTCTTTTGTAACATCGAACAAAGAACTTTTACTATCAAAATCTATTCCGTAAGACCCTATGTGAACACCTGTCAAAACTATTTCCCTGTAGCCGTCTAAAACAAATCTGTCTACAGATGTAAGAACATCATCTTTACTCAGGCTTCGACTTTTACCGCGCGCAAGAGGAACGGTGCAATACGAACAGGAAAAATTGCATCCATCCTGAATCTTTAAAAATGCACGGGACCTTTCTGAATAATACGGCTGAAGAGTCAATGGTGATTCAGGATTTTCAGTATTAGTAGTAATAGTGTCATCAGATAATGTTGATAACTTTTTCAGGTAACTGATAATGGCTGTTTTGTCTGCGTTGCCTATGGCTACACTTAATCCTTTAGTGGTTGAAAGACTGTCTGAATTCAACTGGGCATAACATCCTGTAGCTATAACTTTTGCTCCGGATCTTATAGCCTTCCGGATAAGCTGCCTTGACTGATGATCGCTCTTGGCAGTTACTGTGCAGGTATTGATAACCCACACATCAGGATTATCAGTATAATTTACAATTTTATAATTATTATTTCGCAAAGCTCCTTCAATAGATGCACTATCTGCCTGATTGACCTTGCAGCCCAATGTCTGAATGGTGACTTTCAATGGCCTTCCCTCATATGCTATATGACCTTCTCCCCGAAAAGTGAATGCTGTTGGGCTCTAAGTATTCTGATTTTCATGAGCCGGCCGATATCATTTTCATCTCCGGAAAAGTTTACTATCTTATTAGTTGTTGTACGGCCGGTCAATTTTGCGTTATCGTTTGAACTGATGCCTTCAACCAGAATTTCGAGAATCTCACCTTCAAGGGCCTTGTTTATATTAAAAGTAATAGATACCTGAAGATCCAGGATTTTGGCAAGCCTTCTGGACTTGATTGTCTCATCAATATGATCAGGCAACTCAAGGGCCCTGGTTTGGGGACGCCTGGAATATTTAAACGAGAAAATACCGTCAAATTTAAGTTCAGAAATCGCCTCCACAGTGCACTTAAAATCGTCATCAGTTTCACCCGGAAAGCCAACAATAATATCGGATGTAACAGATATCTCCTTTATGGCATTTCTCAGCATTTCAATTTTCTCTTTATATTCCGAATAAGTATATCCTCTATTCATTACGGTCAAAATACTGTCTGATCCAGACTGGAGAGGCAGATGCATATGTCCGCATATTTTCGGGAGGTCCTTCATGGCACTGATAAGCTTCTCTGATAAGTCCCGGGGATGTGAAGTGACGAATCTGATTCTCTCAATTCCATTTATATCATGTATTTTCTTCAAAAGATCAGGAAAGTCTACGTTATTATGTACGTTTTTGCCATATGAGTTAACGTTCTGGCCAAGAAGTGTGATTTCCTTGAATCCCTGCTCAGCCAGGGATTCAACTTCATTAAATATATCCTGGCTCGGCCTGCTTCTTTCCCTTCCCCGTGTAGATGGAACAACACAGTAAGCACAGAAATTGTCGCATCCATACATTATAGAGACCCATGCCCGTATACGCCCTGCCCTTTTGACCGGTAAAAGCTTTGAGTGGTAATCAGCATTTTCTTTTAATGCTGTTGTTTGTGTTCTTTTATTTGGGTTCTGTTGTCTGTCGATTATCCACTGCTCCAGGCTGTCGATATTATTGGGTCCAAAGACAAAATCCACATAAGGAAACCTTTTAAACAGGGACTTGCCCATTTGTTGGGCTATACATCCAGCAACAGCAATTCTTAACCCGGGATTGTATGTTTTGACTGATTTAAGTCTACCCAGCTCGCTGGTAAACTTTTGTTCAGCCTTTGCTCTTACGCTACATGTGTTAAGGACGATCACATCAGATTCTTTGAAACCCACTGCCTGTTGATAGCCCAATTCCGAAAAAATCCCTGCTATCTTCTC
>CAZVHL010000138.1:0-4199 GCA_964626925.1 uncultured Nitrospiraceae bacterium | reverse complement strand
GGGGCGCAGCATATATTCTCGAATCGACCATTTTATCGGGAAAGCGTTTTTGTTAAACAGACTATTTATCAGTAACATGATTTTCCCTCCTTTCATGTATTATACAAAAACTGACGATTACATTTTATTAATTTTAAATACGAATTATGAAGATAATATGAATGGAATAATCTGTCCGGTTATTACCTTCCTATCGGTGATGACTCTTCATCAAAAGGATTGGTCCTCATTGCAAGCGAAAAAAGATATGGATAATTGGATTTCAAATGCTCTATGTAATCAATCCATTGATAGACCAACTGACCATATGCTCTGTTTATATCCCCTGCCAGGTGGTTATAATCACTGAGTGGCAAATTTCCTAAATCTTCCCTGCATTGCAGTTCTTCCGTTAATTGCAGATAAGATAAGGAGTAACAATCCCAGGACTATCTGCGAGCTGGTTTTCATTTAATAAGTATTTGTCAGGGATTTTCCTGTGTATTAAATATTACTTTTCTTCCGGCGTTGGTGGTTTTTCAGACTGTTCTGGTGAAGGCTGCTGTTTTTCTTCAGCCGTTTCCCAGGGCAGGGCAATTCCAGATAAAACATCCTCATTTCTGATTACGTCTGTGTTTGCCTTTAATCTTTCCACATATGCATCAAAAAGCTGTTTGCGTTTTTTATTGATAAGATCTTTTCTAATAGCTTCTTTTGATTGTTCGAAGTTGGCAGGATCGCCTTTTTTTACATCAATGAGTTTTATAATGTGAAAACCAAAACGAGTTTTAACGGGATCGCTCGTTTCTCCGGGCTTGAGACTTAGAGCGGCCCTTTCAAATTCAGGCACCATTCTTCCCCGACCAAAGTAACCAAGATCACCGCCTTTTTCTGCCGACGTTTTATCTGCAGACAGGGACCGTGCCAGGGAATCAAAGCTCTCCCCTTTATTCAGTTTTGCAAGGATATTTTTTGCTTCATCTTCAGTCTTGACCAGAATATGGCTTGCCCGGATTTCGGTGCCGATTGTGAACTTGTCTTCATTTTCTTCAAAGAATGCCTTTGCTTCTGATTCATCCACCCTTACCTTGTCATCAACCTCTTTTTTGAGACTGAGTGCAACAAGAGTCATTTTCTTGAACTCGTTGACTTTATCAAGATATTCTTCATCATTATGGAGTCTCATCTTTTTTGCATTCTGATAAATAAGTTCTTTTTTAATAAGCTCGTCAAGGAATTTGTTTTTGCCATCACTATCCTTAAACTGGGTTCTTGCCCATTCCGGTACCCGACTTATTTCGCGAAGGAAGTCTTCTTCGGTGACAGTTCCTTTATCAACCTTTGCGATAACTGGACTGTCAGATTTACCATTTTGAGAGCATCCGATGAACATTAATACTGCAACTGCTACTAACAGACTGAGAACATATATCTTCCTCATTTTATATCTCCTTTATTAAATCTATATTATTTCGATACTTGAGCCGGTAATTTCACTGTTTTATAACATATAGAAATGCATTTTACAACTGACTAAAAACTACAGTGCATCATTTGAAATTGGCTTTCACGAATTTTATTTCTTCTTCATGATTCATAATTTGCCCGTCAAGTTTTGAGTCCAGCAATGCCGCTAATATCTTCTTGAAAAGCGGCCCGGGTTTGTATCCCATTAATTGTAGATCTTTCCCGGTAAGTTCTGGTCTGGTTTTTCTGAGCTCTGTCAAAAACAGTGACACCGCCTTTTTCTGTTCATCGTCTTTGGCTTTAGCCATAGTAAAAAGGATGGTCCGCATGTCAAGAGGGAAAAGAGCATGATAAATTTTTCTGGGGGAAGCCTTGTTAAGTTTTGGAAGTGCCTTAAGTGAATTCCTGATGCCGTTAAGAATTTCGACCGATGTATTTTTCGGGACATGAAGCCTTTGTAATGCTTCTACTCTTTGTTCATGTGGTAAACGTTCAATGAGGGCCATAAGGAAAAGATGTGATTTATTAAGGTCCTCTTCAAAAAATAGAAGCTTAAACCAGGAGAATGTTTCCTGTATGGCTTCAAAAGTCTCTTCAAGCGACCTGGTAATTTTAAGTTTGGGATGAATAAACTTCAAGAGATCAAATTTAGCTAATCTCTTAATGGCCCTGATTGGTTCTGTCTCGATAAACAGAAGGTTTAGCTCATCATATATCCTTGTGCCGGATAGTTTGTTAAAGAGATTTATACGGACAGCGGTATGGATTAGATTGATTGTGTGTTTGCTAATTTTAAAACCAAATCTTTCAGAAAAACGTATCGCCCTGAATACTCTTGTCGGGTCTTCAATAAAGCTGAGATTGTGCAGTATTCGGATAGTTTTTTCCTTGATGTCCTTCTGTCCTCCAAAGTAATCGATAAGTTGTCCAAAGTTCTCGGGCGTTAATTTAACCGCCATCGTGTTTATGGTGAAATCCCGTCTATACAGGTCTTTTTTTATAGATGACATTTCTATCTTAGGCAGGGCCGCAGGGGATTCATAATATTCTATTCTTGCGGTTGCAACATCAAATTTCAGAACATCGGTTATTACAACTGCTGTGCCGAATCTCTTATGGCTTTTGACTTTTACATCCAGTTTGGTCCCAAGTGCATTTGCAAAGGCGATACCATCACCCTCAATTACGATATCTATATCAAGATTCGATTCTCCCCGCATAAGGTCTCTTATTGATCCACCGACCAGATAAGCGGAAAATCCGAGCTCCTGCGCTACCGTTCCTGATAATTTGAGTAAGTTGAATATCTCCTCAGGAAAAGCGGATCTTAAAGTAGATAAAATATTTTTGCCGATTGATGGTTTGTCTTTTAATTGTTCACGTGTCTGGATTCTGTTTTTCTTTAGCAGGCTCTCGTAAAGAGATCGCAACAGATCGGTCCTCGTTATTGCTCCAATGATTCTGCTGTCTTCCACTACTGGCATAAACCGCTGGTTCTGCTCTATCATCAGTTTTTCTATAATGTTTATAGAAGTAGAGGCTGTGACGGTTGGACTGTCAGTCGTGCAGAACTCTGCAACCTTGCTTCTGCCAAAACCATGGAATAAAGCCTTTTCTGTTACTTCTCTGGAAATGAGACCGTAAAACAGGTCTCCTTTAAGGACAGGAAGGACGTTTACTTCATACCTCGTCATTGTTTTCTCGGCTGTTTTGACCGTGTTGTTCCATATGATGCATTTAACCGGACTCGTCATAATATCTTTTGCGGTTTTTGAAGGATGTATTTTCTTTTCGAGCGTAATCAACAGTATATTTTGAGTTTCTTCCAAAGACATATTCCTGACTACAGCTGATGATGCCTGGGGATGCCCGCCGCCTCCGATTTCATGAAGCACTTCCGAAACATCCAGTTCAGGAGTTTGGCTCCTTGCTATGACCTGAACTCTCTTTTCCATCATAACGAGAAGAAAAATGGCATCAATGTTTTCGATATCAAGTATCTTGTGGGCTAATGAGGCAATGTCAACTATGTAATCTTCCCTGGAGGCACAAGCTATTTTTATCCTTATGCCATGGATTATATGCTCTTCCGCGGATTGAATGAGTTCATTCAATAGATCAATCTGCTCTGGTCCGAGCTTCCTTGTGATAAAGTCAGATACAATGTTAAGGTTTGCGCCTTTTTTCAGAAGGTAGGTGGCTGCCTTGAGCTCCCTGACTGTAGTGGAAGGAAAAAGAAGTGAACCCGTTTCTTCGTAAATTCCAAGCATTAAAATAGTGGCTTCAGCCGGGGTAACAGGGATTTTATCTTTGATTAACATCTCTGTGAAGATTGTAGTAGTAGCACCGACATGCTCGATGACCTTCTTCTGGCTTTTCATATCTTCATTTAATTGGGGATGATGGTCATAAATATGTAATATCAATCCTTTTTTATTCAGCAGTTCAGAAAATTTGCCGATTCTCCCGGGGCTATTGGCATCAACGATGATTAGTCTTGTAATGTCCTGAAGATCGATATCTTTTAATTTTTTGATGTCCGGTATTACTTGAGAAGTTGCCAGGAAATCACGAACGCTTCTTTCCTGAGATCCCGGAAATACTATTAATGCATCAGGATAGTATTTTTTTGCAGCAGCCATCGAGGCAAGTGCATCAAAATCAGCATTTAAGTGAGTCGTGATTACGTCCATGTAGTAATTATAATCTTCGCGAGGGTAGTGTTCAAGCTAATGCAGGAAAAATCAGGTGAA
>CAZVHL010000137.1:0-4244 GCA_964626925.1 uncultured Nitrospiraceae bacterium | reverse complement strand
CAGACGTGTTTAAAGATTATGATTATTATCGACTTGAAAAGAAATATTCCAATGTTACACTTACTGATTTTGATAATGATTCAGATGTGATAGACAGTCCAATACATTCGGTGGTTGGAGATACGCACTTAAGGATTGCAAGACGTATTGAAGAATATGATTACAAAATATCCCTATCCATCCCAAAGACACACAATTTTGCTGTCGCAACACTTGGAATTAAAAATATGGCAGGTCTGGTGCTTCGGCAGGACATGGCCATGATCCACGGCATGAAGGGCGGGATTGAAGTTGATGCGCCCAAGACCTTTTTAGATATGCTTCCTCCAGGAACAGTCTCAAAGGCAAGAAGACTGCTCCCGAACTGGCTTATTAATTTTTTATTCAGACAATATCCTGCTTACCGGAGAAGCGTTAAGATGATTCACAGAAATATCGTGGAAATTGCGAAAAGAGCCTGGCCAGACCTTGTTGTGCTGGATGGATTTGTCTGTATGGAAGGAGACGGCCCGGTTGATGGTACATCAGTTGAAATGAAAACAGCCATCGCCTCAACCGATCCTGTGAAGGCTGACGGAATCGGTGCACGCCTGATAGGATTCGAACCTGAAGATATTGGATATTTGTTTTATCTGCAGAATGAAGAGCATATGGGCAGCTATTCACTTGAAAATCTTGTAGGCGATGACCTGAATAAAATCAGGAAAGTTTTTAAACGTCATGGAACCTATGATATACAATCTCAATGGCATGAGAAAGACAGAAAAAGTTGAAGGCTCTGCTAACCTCTTTGTATAAGAGGAGAAATGAAACGTATTCCTGAACCAGCCTTAATGGATGATGCGGAACAGGTTCATGCTTATGCTGCTGCTGATTTTACGGAACCTCATGAGGCGTTTGTCCAGAAGTTCAAAGACCTGTTTCCTGATTTTCATGAAGGTGATGTTCTGGACCTGGGATCTGGCACTGCTGATGTACTTATCAGATTTGCAAGGGTTTTTCCTGAATCACGTATAACTGGCATTGATGGCGCTCAGTCGATGCTGGATATTGGATTAAGGGATGTTGAGCTTAAGGGATATTCGCAACAGATCAAACTTCAAAAAGGTCTGCTGCCGGACAATAATCTGTCTTTGCTGAAATTTGATGCAGTAATCTCAAACAGCCTGCTGCATCATCTGAGAGATCCGATCATATTATGGGAGGCTTGTTTGCAATGTGCAAAAAAAGACGCCCCGATTTTCATAATGGATTTATTGCGACCGGATAGTATAGAATCGGCAAAATCATTGTTGCACCAATATGCGGCCGATGAGTCCGCTATACTGCAAAGAGACTTTTATCAATCATTATTAGCATCCTATAGCATTGATGAGGTCAGGCTGCAGCTAAAATTGATTAATCTGGACTATCTGAATATCGATGCAATAAGTGACCGTCACATGATTATTTGGGGGATACTGAAATGAAAGATGAAAAGAGTGAATTCCTTGGTACAGCTTTCAGGGCAGCCATACTTTCGGGTGAAATTATACTCAAGAACCTTGGTAAAATCTCGAGAGAAGATATTGGCGTAAAACAGGCATCAGACTTTGTTACGCGCATTGACACAGAATCCGAGGAAATTATCATACGTACAATCAGAAAGACCTACCCTGATCATCATTTCCTTGCGGAAGAATCTTTAAAGGAATCTGATGAGGGGAGTTACAGATGGATCATAGATCCACTGGATGGAACTACAAATTATATACATGGGTACCCGATGTTTGCTGTTTCAATAGCCCTTCAACACAAAGGAGACATAATTCTGGGTATTGTTTTTGATCCCGTAAGAAATGAAATGTTTTCAGCTGAGAAAGATAATGGTGCATTCCTGAATGGAAAGCCGCTTAAAATGTTGTCAGATATCAGTATAAAGGACAGTTTAATAGCCACTGGCTTTCCTTTTCGAAAAAAGGATTTTATCGAAAAATATCTTGAACTGTTCAAAAGAGTTTTTGATAAAGTAAGCGATATCAGACGTGCAGGATCTGCTGCACTTGATCTTGCGTATATTGCATGCGGTCGATGTGACGGTTTTTTTGAAATTGGATTAAGTCCATGGGACATAGCAGCAGGGAGCCTTCTCATAAAAGAAGTTGGTGGCACTATAACTGATTTTGGTGGGGGACAGGATTATTTTACTACCGGCAATATCGTAGCGGGTGTTCCAGGTATTCATAATGAGCTAATGAAAGATCTGAAGGATGTCTTTGGAGAAGCTCTTTAGCATATCCAAAACATTAATAGAGAAAATTCCTTATAATTAATAATGTTCTTTAAATTATTCCTGATATTTGCGGTTGTTCCCCTGATTGAGCTTGGCATACTTATCAAAATTGGATCGCATATCGGCGTCCTTAATACAATAACCTTGGTAATTCTTACTGCAGTCGTTGGCGCTTACATGGTCAGACAGGAAGGGCTGGGAGTCCTCTATCGTATTCAGAAAAACATGAATGAAGGACAATTTCCAGCAGATGAGCTGATTAATGGTGCAATGATCCTGGTAGCCGGGGCGCTTTTGTTAACTCCCGGGGTTTTTACAGATATAATAGGTTTTCTCATGGTATTCCCTACATCAAGAAATCTTATCAGGAAGTTTATTACAAGGTATTTAGAAAAAAAAATATCGCCCAACGATATTCATATTAATAGATTTTAGTCAGGTGTATCCTCTATGAATATTGTCACTGCTAATGGACTCATAAAAGACTATAATTCCCTCAGGGCTGTTGACAACATCGATTTCGAAATCAGTAAGGGTGAGTGCTTTGGTTTCCTCGGCCCTAATGGAGCCGGGAAAACAACTGTTATGAGCGTAATTTATTGTTTCATTCCCCCTTCCGGTGGTTCTGTCAAAGTTTTTAATCTGGATGTTATGAATATGCCTGGTAAAATTAAAGCACGTATTGGTGTCATGCCCCAGGACAATAATCTTGATCCTGACATCACTGTTCTGGAAAACCTGATCGTGTATGCAAGATATTTTAATATCATGAAAAAAGAATCTTTACCACGAGCATGGAAACTCCTTGATTTTGTTGAACTGCGGGATAAAGCTGATATAAATATACAAAGTCTCTCTGGAGGAATGAAAAGAAGATTGCTGCTAGCGAGGTCATTAATGAACAATCCTGAACTGTTAATGCTTGATGAGCCAACAACAGGCCTTGATCCCCATAGCAGACATTCTGTATGGGAGCAACTCAGCATGCTCAAGTCAAAGGGCATCTCCATTATTTTGACCACTCACTATATGGAAGAAGCTGAAAAACTGTGTGACAGAGTTGCGATAATGGATTCAGGTAAAATCGTAACACTTGGTACCCCGGCAGATTTAATGAGTAAATATAACGGCAATCTTGAAAATGTATATATGCAATTAACAGGCAAGAACCTTAAGGGATGATAATCCGGCAGAAATAATAACGATGACATTTCCTCTTAACATTCGGAGCGCGTTTAGTGTCTGGCAGAGAAACTTCACCGTTTACACCAAGCTCTATAAATCAAGTATAGTTTTTAATTTTTTTGAGCCTATTCTCTATCTTGTGGCGCTTGGCTTTGGGCTGGGTGCATTTGTTAAGGAGATTAACGGCACCCCTTACATTAATTTTATAGCCCCCGGGCTGATCGCGTCATCATCAATGTTTGCTACAGCTTCTGAGTGTACGTATGGCACGTATATCAGAATGACCTATCAAAAAACATTTGATGCAATACTCGCTACGCCGGTTAATATATATGACCTCGTAGCAGGAGAAATTATGTGGGGTGCTACTAAAAGCGCATTCTATGGAGCGATAATAGCACTGGTAATTTCAATTTTTGGCCTGACAAGTTCCCCCTGGATAATATTGATAATTCCTGTACTATTTATCAGTGGATTGATATTCGCCGAGATATCAGTTATAGCGGTTGCAGTTGTTCCGGGCATAGATTCTTTCAGTTATTTTTTTACGCTTCTCATGACGCCAAGTTTTCTTTTTTCAGGCATATTCTTCCCTCTTGATACGCTTCCTGCTCTTGTGGGAAAGTTGGCATTTTTTAATCCCCTGTATCATTTGGTGAATATATGCAGAGCATTTTCTGCAGGTTCTCCTGGTATTGTCATATGGGATATTATCTGGCTTATCGCAGTAGTCTGCCTGCTGTCGCCCTACCCGTTCAGATTAATGCGGAAGCGTATCGTAAAATAA
>CAZVHL010000136.1:0-4253 GCA_964626925.1 uncultured Nitrospiraceae bacterium | reverse complement strand
TAGGGGTGCCCGGTACAGGTTCTATTCATGATGTGATAATTTCGGAATCTCTGAAAAACTTTGCTCTAGATAAAGAGATTGAAGTGTTAAATTTCAGATGGGCTGACGAGGTTCTGGAGGCTATTTGCAAAGACAAAATATCAGCTGCAGTCGGAACCCCGGCACTGGCAGTGGCAGTAAAACACTATGCAGGGGGCAAAGTACTTTACCCACCAGCTGACCTATGGCCGAATAATCCCAGTTACGGTATTGTCGTAGAAAAATCATTCTTAAGAAAAGAAAATGCATTAGTCAAAAGGTTTCTTGAGCTTCATGAGGAATCGGAATCTTTTTTCAGAAATAATACTGATAATGCTTCCCGTATTATCGCTGATACTGTTGGGGTAATAGATACTAGATTCGTCCGCGAAACTCTTGAATTATCACCTAAATATTGCGCACATATAACTGAAGAATACATCTCCTCAACCATGTCATTTGTAACTGCTTTGACAAGACTGGGATATATTAATAGAAGCATTACACCCGAAGAGATATTCGATACATCATTGATTAATAAAATCCATACTGAAAAAGATCATTACGGGAGCGGAATTTCGGTTAAGTAATTTTTTTTTGGCAATCATGATTGACCCAAAAGCCATGATCATACGTATTTTCTGAATCATTTACTCCTACATCTTTATACCTAAGGATATTCATTAATTGTTCCGATAAGATATTTGGAATATGTATAAATCATTTCGCTCTGTAAGATTTGCGGTTTACATTTATCATTGGTCAGGAGGATTAAGTGAAAAAACGATCAGTACTGTTTGTTGACGATGAGCCAGAAGTATTAAGCGCGATCAACAGGTTAATGATCAACGAACCATATGATCTTCTTTTCTCCGAAAGCGGGGAGGATGCACTTAATATACTGAAAAATAATGATGTACATGTTGTTGTAATTGATCTCAGAATGCCGAAAATGGACGGATTTTCATTGCTAAAAAAAATTGAACGCATTGATCCGAATATTATTCGTCTTGTATTGTCAGTTTCGGCTGACAGTAATTCCATTCTCACAGCCACAAACAAGGGAAATGTGTATCGATATATCACTAAACCATGGAATAACAAGGAACTTAAAATAATTATCAAACAGGCAGTTCACCTGTTTGATGTGCAGCAGGACAAAAGAGATTTACTTGAAAAGCTTGAAGAAAAAAACATATTGCTTAAAGAAAAATTGATAGAATGCAAGCAGGCGAAAGATCGCGTTAAGCATATGGCATATCATGATTCTCTTACAAACCTGCCAAACCGTGTCACATTTAAAGAAAACCTGGAAGTTTCCTATGCTCGTTCAGCCAGAAATCCAGATTATATGTTTGCTATCTTATTTTTAGATATCGATCATTTCAAGAACATAAATGACAGTCTCGGGCATTTGATAGGGGATAAACTGTTGATCGAAATTACAGAAACCCTGCAATCCTGTTTACGTTCTAATGATATCCTTGCACGACTTGGAGGAGATGAATTTGCGATACTTCTCGATGATATCGTACATGTAAATAAGGCTATACCTATTGTTGATCGTATCTATGAAAAATTTCAGTCTCCCTTTTATCTTGATAAGCATGAGGTATTCGCTTCCGTCAGCATCGGAATCGCTTTCAGTAACCCTGAATACACTCAATCGGAAGATATCATGCGTGATGCTGACACCGCAATGTATAAGGCAAAGTCTCTTGGCCGGGCACGCCATGTTGTATTCGATGTTGCGATGCACCACCAGGTAGCGAAATTTCTGGAATTAGATACGAATCTTCGCAGAGCGATCAAGCGTAATGAATTTTTACTTCACTTCCAGCCGGTAGTATCTGCGACCGAGGATAAATTATATGGTTTCGAAGCCCTTATTCGCTGGAACCGTCCAGACAGTGGGTTAGTCTCTCCAATGGATTTTATTCCGATGGCTGAAGAAACAGGCCTTATATTGCCTATTGGTCAATGGGTGTTACACGAGGCATTTCGTCAGATGAAATCATGGCATGAACAATTTCCCACATATCCACCCTTAAAAATTAGTGTCAATATTTCCAGTAAACAGTTTTTACAACCAGATTTCATTGAGCAGATCAAAGGCGCTATTTTGGAGACTGATATTGATCCATCCAGTATCTGTCTTGAAATTACCGAAAGCGTCATAATGGAACATCCTGAAAACTCCGCAACCAAAATGCTGCAACTGAGAGACTTAAATATTCAAATACATATTGATGACTTTGGTACAGGCTACTCATCTTTAAGCTATCTGGGGAATTTCCCTGCAGATGCCTTGAAAATTGATAGATCCTTTATTAATAACATGATGAGTAATAAAACGAATCTGGAAATCGTCCGATCAATTGTGAATCTCGCATCTAACCTGGAAATGAGTGTGATAGCTGAAGGAGTCGAGACACTTGAGCATTTTTTGGAAATAAAAAAATTGGGATGTGAATATGCGCAAGGCTATTTATTTTCGAAGCCTTTAGAAGCTGAAAAAGTCGGGGCCTTGATTGAGAGCGGGCTCATTGGTCATGAATTCGCATTCGCAAATAAAGTAAAATAAAATTAATTCCATTCTGCAAGCTCGTTCTCACTAATTTTCTTTCCGAAGCTTCTTTACACAACAGGGAAAGAGTGATTCAAGATGGAAATCTCTTTTCCATCGATAAATAAAGGAATATCTCCGAAGGGGTACACCCGTATATAGTTTATCTAAAATCATATGGTGACCAAACCCGATTAATATACCTGCCATCAACGGATTCCAATTCGTAAACCATGTAATTATCGATAATAACAGCATTACTTCCCACGAGTGGAGAAATAATGTCATGCGAGTAAGTTTTGCATTGTATATTGCATGAATAAAGTCCTTAACCTTAAAAGGAAATCCATACTCTCTCAGGTAGTCATATATATGATCTATGTCAATGAATATCCCTGACAGAAAACAGGACACTGCCATGCTCCATGATTTAAATAAAAGGTAGAGAATACCTGCAACTAAAGCTGAGGATGCTACATGATATGGAGGTTTCATTGAAAGTTTATTTTATCATTAAATTGCTACTTAATGCATTGACTCATTAATCCTATATAAACCATATGAATAATGAATTACGCAACAAAAGAAGATCCAGCAACAACTATTAACGCCCGTGCAAAAGCTGTTTGGGATTGTTACCAGTTTTCAAGTATGACAAGGGCACACATTAAATTAATATCAGATTTCAACAGTCTATACTTCTTCCCCTTCTTCGTCCCTGTAATTCCACTTTCGCACTAAAACACGTATAAACCCATAGGTAAGAATGAGAGATGCAAATACAAAGAGTATCTGGTAAAGATGAGTGCTCATAAATGAGAACCAGCTCGTTTGTCTCCTGAGAGATGCTTTCCATTTCTGTTCAAGCTCATGTAATGAAATCCCGACTTCTGCTCGCAGAGCAGCGTCAATTTCAACCCCCTCGCTTAAGTAATTCAAGATGAGTAATACCCTGGTAAATCCGAATTTATTAATTAAATATTCTGCAACACTCCGGCTCTCTTCATATGCAAGCAGAAGTGATCGCTTTCCAGATGGGAATGCCCTTTCCATGTCATTGAGAGGAATTAATTTATCTGAAAGCGTTGCCTGTTTAAGTAGATTTTTATTGTTTCCAATTATTATTTCAGCTATTCCATCGCTTAACCATTGTGAAATCCCTTCATTTAACCACTTTGGCATTCTGCCTCCTCGGACATAATCGCTCAAAAACAGGTGGCAAAGTTCATGTTTCAGTGTCACTCTTAATGTGAACGGGTAAGTCTTCATCTTTGAATTGTCGATGATTATACGCTTTCCCTTAGAAATTGCCATAGCAACAATTGACTTATTGCCAGCAATTCTTTGAAAAGCTCCGCTATCTTTAATGAGTAAAACAGTTGGTGTGAATTCTAATTTAGTATTAAAAGTTTCTTCTAATTCCTGCTTTATGACAGGGAAAAGTCTTATGACTTCCAGAGCTACTTTCCTTAATGGTTTTTCATAATGAACGTTAATTGCTTCGCTTTTTATGATATCGACTTCCATGGCATGGAGGTTATTTATAAACACGAGAAAGATTAAGGCCATATATATGAGAGCAATTTTATTCGACATTCTAAAAAGTCAAATCCAAAACCGATATCAATAATTGATTAAGTATATTGTAACCGGAATCAAGAAATCACTG
>CAZVHL010000135.1:0-4255 GCA_964626925.1 uncultured Nitrospiraceae bacterium | reverse complement strand
AATTCCATCAACTTCTCTGAATCCTCTGCGACTGATTCGTCAGCGATTTTATCCAGAAAGTCAGGGACTCCTGCTTCTTCACATCGTATTTTGAAATCTTCTGCAATTCTCTCTTTAAGGTTTTTTGTCATCCAGACGATTCTCTTGATTCCGCCGTCAGCAAATAGAAACTTACTACTTGTAATAAAGGTCACCCCGATACCCGCAAAACCCGGGTTCTGGGTGCCACCGCCGACGGTTCCGGCCAGTGTGGAAAATTTCATTCCGGCAGGTGTCATTCCGGTGTGACCTCTCTGGACGACCATAACTCCATTGGCTTCCGGGACTATTGCGACGATACACTCAAAGCATCCGCATGACGTCATGGGATTATCCATTATAGTGTATAAATTAAGAGATTCAACCATGCCTGCGGAATTGCTCTTTAGGTAGTCGTCCACTCCGACCCATCTTCCCTGAGTAGCATCCAGTGCCTCTCCTTTCGGTATGGGCTGGTTACCTCCTGTAGGATCAATCTCATAGGCGGCCTTTGTGTCGAGCCAGTTATACGCTCCACATAGTCCAACACGTTCCGGGCTTATTACGCAGACATGAGATGGTGCGAAGGACTGACATAGCAGACATGAATAGAAAGTGTCTACTGATTCATCAGTCAGACCGGCAAGCCTGTGGTCCCTTTCTTTATATATCGCTTTTGCTTCGTCCTGGAGCTTAAGAACCTCTTCTTCGTCAAAATAAAGTGTAACCTGGATTTTATCCACAATTGCCTTGAACCTGTTGTGTGACATGGTGTTATGAATAATGCCGATATGCTCAAGTGTGATTCCATCCTTGAATGCCTGGTTACTGATTCTCATCCAGACAATATCACGCTGACCCATATGCCATAAGCCCTGGGCTTCATTTATATTGTGATGAAGTTTTCTTTCTATTATTGCCTCAAAGTCTTTCTGCATTTTTCTTCCTGCCACATCTATAACGATAGCAAGAGGCATTTTCCCGCCAGCTTTAAATCTTTCTTCAACATCAGTTCCTACGATTGTTACTTTTCCGTCTTCTATCTCTTCCAGTTCCCTGGTCCTTACCAACTCGAATGCTGGAGTGCGCTGTCCGCCGAACTCGATGAACATATCCTCTTTTCTGATTCTCTCTCCCTCAAATGCCGGACCGTAAGCTGTTGGTATAGGAGGTTTGGCTACAGTAACCTTAAGTCCTCTGACTTCGAAAGCTCTCTGGACAATCTTGTCGTGATTAAGCTCTTTCTCCACCTCTTCGTAAGTGCATACACCTGTACAATGGATAACAGGGATGTCTGTGTCCGCTATTGCAGGGTAGCCCATAACAATAGCTCCTGCGCCGGTTGACCACTTAATATCGTCAAGCTCTCCAAGTACCAGTGCAAACGCAAAGACCCTGTCTTTGGTGTATTTAAGGTGAGCCTTGTAATCTCCGGGCTTGTTTCCTCCAAAGATCATTGATGCCCTGATTGACCATGAAAGTGCGTATACGGTGTGTTCGGTATCAGGACCAAGAGGAACGATATATGTGTCCCAGCCGAGTTCAACATTTCTGGAAAGAAGCTGCTGAGTTACATTCGTCAGCTTGCCGTTTTTGTCTTTTGCCTGACCGGATAGAAAAGTGAGAATGTTCTTTTCCTGAAGCTCTCTTACAATCTTTTCCGCAATTTCTGCATCAGGAGCTGCCCCGATAATAGCTGCAAATCCCGGCATTCTGCCGTCAACGAGCTGAATACCAAGATTTCTCTGGATCGTATCAGTTATAAAACCGTTGTAAACATATCCTGTTTCTGTGTCAGTAACCGGTTCAAGACCATTGAGATATCTAAGTGCAAGTATTATTTCTTCGCAAAAGAGGGTAGCCATTCCTGAATCAAGCGCTTCACCGAGATAAGGTTTCCATAACTTTTCATCCGGTTCATCCTGGAGCATTTCTCTTGCCATCTCCAGCGCCACCTTCATATCAGCAAGGGTCTTTACGGGAAATGCCGTCATCGCATATATCTGTGGAAGATAAAATGCTGTATCAGGGAACTCAAAAACATGGTCCTTGCCCTTCTCAGCAATTGCTTTTTCGAGCATTTCCTCTGCTGTTGCAAAAAGAGCGTTGGCTGCCTTTATGGCTGCAGAGGCAATAATTTTTGACATCTTGACCTCCTAACAATTAAATCGTTTTTTTGAAATATTTATTCTATAAGTAAATTCAGCAGATTAAAGACTATGTATTATCGATAGCACTGACTATCGAAATTGGGGCTAATTGCATTTATCACAGACTCCGTGAAATTCGATACTTTTGCCCAGTACTTCAAATCCACTTGTAAGTTCATCCGACAAATTAATTTCAAAATCTTTATATATATCAACTATTCTCTTACATTTTACGCATATTAAATGGTGATGATTGCTTGTGTCAGGATCATATCTTTTTTTATTTGAATCTATTTTTAATTCTTTCACATTATCTATGGTTTTCAAGGCTTCAAGCGTATTATATACAGTCGCAAATGACATAGTTGGAAAACGTTTTATTACAGCTTTATATATATCTTCTGCTGAAGGATGTGTGATGTTTCCTTCAAGGAAATTTAATATTGCAAGTCTCTGGGGTGTTAATTTAATATTTAAATGTCTGTAGTTATCCATAAGCCCCCTTACGTTACCACATCATTATCAATTTTATATTTCATGACAGTCCCTACATTAAAGACATTACAACACAAGAATGATTCTTGTCAAATAAAATATAATTAAGCTACCCTGCCTTTCAGGTAAGTCGGTATCGCGTTGGCTTCCCTTGGTCCAACCGTAACCTTCCATCCTTCGAGCTTGTCTTCAAGTGATCCGCTCAGAATAGCTACTTGTCCGGGCAATATTAGCTCCTTATTGCTTACCTGGTCTTCCACTCCACTTTCTTTAATGAACTGGGCTATTTTAGAAGCAGTGAACTTACCCGCTGCCCATGCCGTGAGCACCGAGAGTCCTTCACAATCCATTACAGCAAGCCTGCTCGGGACTTTGCTGTTTTCGATTTCTCCAGAGACTATAAAATATGTCAGCGAAAAGTTAGTTGTAATCATTAACGGTGAATCTTTTGAAGGTTCGCTTATATCGTAAACTTTCTGAGCAACCTGCATTGGAACCTGTGGATCAGTATAAAGATTTTGCCTTATTGCAAAGAGAGCAAGGTTCTTCCACTTCTCTATGCTGCTAAGAACTACTATGGATGAATATTTTGCTATAGCTACAGAGGCGATAGAAGCTTCAAATATAGAATCATCCCGCAAGACGGAATTAATTATCGGATAGCCCAGAGGTTTAAAGCTCTTTTTAAGAGAAGAACGTCTGATCTGTGTATTGTGCTCAATAATATCTTTTGCGGTCTTTGCAACGGAGTCAAGCACAATGTCGTCTACACCAAGTCCCTTGACCTTTTCTGTTAAAGCGCTCAATGCTTCCAGCCCGTCTGCGCGTACAACAAGTGGAACGCTGTTTGTTTTTGCGATGTTTGCCATTGCTTCGGCGTTTTCTTCAGTAGCACAATTGAGAAGAGGTTTTCTGGCTGCAATAGCCTTAACAGCGGTTTCGGCAGCGGCGGTATCCGTACAGTTCAATATGATAGCTGTGTCGGGTGCCTTTTCAGCAATAAGCTTAACAGCGGCTTCGTATTTAGCGCTGTCACCTGATGCGTACTCAACTGATATCGCATCGATCCGTAACATCTGTCCAACACGGTCAATTTCGGAGTTTGCTACTTCAGACGCCTTTTGAGTAAGCTCATCATTGCTAAGAGTATCTTTTATGTTCAATGCGAGCGCGCATGGATTTGCAAACTTTTTTTCATGTCTGAATATAACGGTTTCACCGCCCAGTTTTACGGCCTTATCCCCGGTTCCCAGATTAAATGTTCTGATGGGTGGAGCAGAAGCTTCACCAATGGTTGCTTTAGCTTCCTCAGAAATGTCAGGGCAGGCTGAGATGTCTGCTCCTCCCTGTGCCAGTTTCATTGCAAAAGCAAGACATGTTGGAAACCCGCATTTTTTACAGTTCGTCTTTGGAAGAAGTTTGAATATCTGTACTCCAGTTAAAGCCATATTAATCCTCCATTATATATTGTAATCAGTGATCTGTAATCTGTGATCTGTTTTTTTGGACATCACTCATTACGCAATTAGTTCTTCAATAGTTTTTTCCACATTTTCGATTGCCCGTGGATGTCTCATGATGAGCAAGTTAGT
>CAZVHL010000134.1:0-4278 GCA_964626925.1 uncultured Nitrospiraceae bacterium | reverse complement strand
TGTATACATTTAAAATTAACTTCCCTTGATTTCTAAAAGATTACTTTTTTTCAGCTCCAGCAACTATTTTAGCAAAACTGTCTGGTTTAAGACTTGCGCCTCCAACCAGTGCACCGTCAACCTCGGGCTGTGACATCAACGAATCTACAGTATCAGGAGTGACACTTCCGCCATACTGGATTCTGACAGCATCAGCACCTTCCTTGTTTTTGCTTAACCAGTTCCTGATAAATTCGTGAGACTCATTGGCCTGTTCAGGAGTTGCGGTATTCCCGGTTCCTATGGCCCAGATAGGCTCATATGCTATTGTAATTCCATCCAGAGAAAGATCCTTAAGAGAGCCCGTAAGCTGTCTGTCTAACACCTCAAATGTTCTGAATTCTTCTCTTTCAACTAAAGATTCACCTATACACAATATCACTCCAAGGCCGTTTTTTCTCGCAGTCTGTATTTTTTTGTTTACAATTTCGTCTGTCTCTTTGAAATACTGCCTTCTTTCGGAATGCCCTATAATTACACAGGAGCAACCGGCTGACAGGAGCATCCCTGCAGATATTTCGCCGGTATAGGCCCCCTTTTCTTCGTAATATATATTTTGCGCCCCAAGTATAATATTTGTGTTCTTAAGAAGCCCTGACGCTCTGCTTAATGATGTATAAGGTACTCCGAGTAAAATATCAACATCTTTAATATCTTTAACCATTGGGATAAAAGAACCTATAAACTCCCCGGTCTCTTCAATAGTCATATTCATTTTCCAGTTAGCAGCTATATATGGTTTTCGCATAACGGATAATTTAGTGTATTGAACTCTCTAAAGTCAAGAAAGTGTAGTGTATTGTTCACAAAATATCATTCTGAGACCCGTCCGACAGAATAATACTTGAAACCTATTTCAGTCAGTTTTTCAGGGTCATATATGTTGCGAAGGTCAAAGAAATATTTTCCCTTTACATTATCTTTTATTTTTTGCAGATTCAGACTTCTGAACTGGTTCCACTCGGTAACTATGACCACAGCATCAACGCCCTTAGTCGCACCATAAGCATCCTTGCTGTATGTCACATCCGGTAGAATTTCTCTTGCATCTGATATAGCAACAGGGTCAAATGCCTTTACTTTTGCCCCGGCCTTCAACAGTTTATTAATTATATAGATAGAAGGTGCGTCTCTCAAGTCATTCGTGTTTGGTTTGAAGGAAAGACCCAGCATACAGATAGTTTTCCCTTTTATTTTACCCATAGCTTTGATGATTCCTTTAACCGCCTTTTCCTTTTGAAAATTATTTGCTTTTACTGCTGCTTCAATGACTCCAAGTTTGACACTGTTATCCTTTCCTATCTGCAATAGCGCAAGTGTATCTTTTGGAAAACATGACCCGCCGTACCCCGGCCCTGCATGAAGAAATTTGGACCCGATCCTGCGGTCCAGACCCATCGCCTTGGAGACAACCTGCACATCAGCTCCTATGCCTTCACATAAATTCGCAATTTCATTTATAAATGATACCTTAGTAGCAAGAAAGGCATTAGAAGCGTATTTAATCAGTTCCGCAGTTTTTACATCAGTAATAACAACCGGAGTCTCGATCAGATAAAGTGGCCTGTAAAGGTCTTTCATGATTGCAACCGCCTGGTCACTTGAAGCGCCAATGACAACCCTGTTGGGTCTCATAAAATCTTCTATGCCAGCTCCTTCCCTCAAAAATTCCGGGTTTGAGACAACATCAAAATCAACATTCTCTTTGAGGTGCTTTGATATAATTTCCCTGATTTTATCACCAGTACCAACTGGCACTGTGCTCTTAGTCACAATTACTTTATAGCTTTTGATATGCTTCGCAATTTCTCTCGCAACGCTCTCAACATATTTCATATCAGCTGAGCCATCTCCGCGAGGGGGTGTGCCAACAGCTATAAATACTACAAGCGAAGAGTCTACAGCTTCAGTCATGTCAGATTTAAAATGCAGACGACCGGCTTTTATATTGTTCTGCATTATCTCTTCAAGCCCCGGCTCGTAAAAAGGGACAATCCCCTTCTTCATCTGCTTCAGCTTTTTTTCATCGTTATCAACACATGTTACATTCAGCCCAAATTCAGCAAAACATGATCCAGTGATAAGCCCAACGTAACCACTTCCAATAACAGTTATGTTCATCCGGCCTCCTAAATATTTATCGGAATAAAATAGTAGATATTAATCAGATTTATGAGTAAAATTGAAAACTTGGCAATCTAATAATAATACACGATCTGCTGTTTTATATGCAAAAAATCAGTAATCACCCTCCACCAACAGGGCAGTAAAGTACCCTACTGAGACCTTGCTCTTTATTTTTACAGGGAGTTTCCTGTCATCATCAGTGACCCATATAAAGATGTCTCCTGCCTTTATAAAAATACCCTCTGATTGCAGCAGGGGTTTAATAAGAATTGTATTAAATTCACCGGCAGGCACACGGATTCTTTCCTTCTTTAAAACCTGAACTTCTGTACGCCAATGTTTTTTATTATCAAAAATATCAATATACGCAGGCTCTCCTACATCAAAATTAGACCTGGTCATCGCATAGAAAGCTGATAAGGGATCATATGCAGGTTCGTCAAAATAGAACTCAACAGTTTCATCATCCCTTATATTGTGGTATGTAACTTTCTGCGGTCTGTCTTTCGTCTTTTTATCATAATATGTAACCTTATCTCTTTTATGACGCCCCTCTCTGATTTTCAAACTGAATTTTTTGGGATATCCGTCCGGGTAGAGAACGCTGTGTGCCCTGTCATCGACTTTATAAAAAAGAGAAATCAAAGAAGCTGACTTTACTTGAGTTTTTATGTTTGTCTCATCCTGATTAATTTCATACTCAAGTACAGCATCGCCGGCCCTGATACCTGACCAAAAAATATGATAGACAAATCTTTTATGAACAGTCTCGCCCTGTGAGAATTTTGGAAAGATAAATACAGCAGCTACAAGGACTATCAATAATATAGCTTTACTCTTTTTCATATATTTAATAATCCTTAGTTAGTTCATGAACTCCTTTTTAATGATTCTAAAACCTGACTGACGCTTATTTGATCCATACATATGAATTCATTGCAGTTCTTCTTTTTTCGACAGGGACTGCATGGTACATCGGCCCTGACCACTTTCAGGTTTTTATTTTTCTGCCATCTATAAGGCCCTGTCTTGGCAGGATCGGTCGGGCCGAACAGGGCAACTGTAGGTTTATTAAGTGCTGCCGCTATATGCATAGGTCCCGAGTCATTGGTTACAACCGTCTTTGCCGATGCTATCAGGGCAACCAGCTCTGACAAATCAGTCTTGCCGCATATATCCAAAGTTCTGGATGATTGTGAAGGACCGGCATATTTGCTCTCTAGTGAATCTAAAACAGTACGCGCAATCTGTCTGTCATCCCTGCTTCCGGATACTACACACGGTACTGGAGTTTTCGAAATCAGATCGGCGAAATTTTCAGCAGGCCATCTCTTTGTGACCCATCTGGAAGAAGGGAATATAACAATATATTCTTTTACGTCACCGAGAAGTTGACTGATTTTAGTTTTAGCTTTATTTGAAATATGAACAGGAAAGCGAGGGTTATCAATCCTTGCACCAATGGCCTTGGCTACTTCCAGGCATTTATCAACTGCATGGGCAATTCCATTTACCGAAACTCTTTTGTCATACAGAAGCCTGCTTCCTTCCCTTGCATCAGCAAATCCGACCTTTAAAGTTGAAGGCGTAGAGAGCGCTATAAGGCCGCTCCTGAGAAGTCCCTGTAAATCCACTACAATGTCATATTTTTTTGATTTGAGTATCCTGTTGAGGGATGACAGCTCAGATACAGTCTTAGGCAGGTTCCTGATACGTTTCCATGAATCTTTATTAACTACAATAAGCTCATTTATCAGGGGATTACTTTCGAGAATCCCCTTTAAACTTCTGCTAATTACCCAATCGACTTGTGAATCAGGGAAACTGTCCTTTATTGCGTTTAAAAAAGGAAGGGCATGTATTACATCACCCAGCGAACTGGGCTTGATAATAAGAATTTTCATCCAGATAGTTTATCATATTTAACTCTCTGCACACACCGGAGAACAAACGGCATGTCCTTCATATATGACGCACAGTTCAGATCTGAATTACCGGTACTGAAGAGACTTCAATTCCTTTGCTTTCAAGAAGACCCTCGAAAACGAGCGATAACAAAAAGTGATTTTTCTTTGTCTGGAGAATTGCTGATTTTGGTGAGAGTAATACTGT
>CAZVHL010000133.1:1638-4282 GCA_964626925.1 uncultured Nitrospiraceae bacterium | reverse complement strand
TATTATTTCTTTTTCTTTGGTGGGACGGGTTTCCTGATTTTCTTCTTTGCAAGCTTTGCCTGTTCAGAGGCAGGGTATTTTTCGATCAGTTTTTCAAGTATTATCTTGCCGGTTTTCTGGTCTTTTAATGCATAAAATGCAAGACCCTGCTTCAGCATTGCACCCGGGATTTTGTCGCTGTCAGGATGGTTCTTGAAAAGATCCTCATATGCAAGAATCGCATCTTCGTAACTGCCGTCTTTATAGTAACTTTCACCTATCCAGAACCGCGCATTATCTGAATATTCGTTTTTAGGATAGTCGTTTAGCACTGACATGAATTTCTCTCTTGCCTTTTCAGACTTTCCCTCTCTCAGTGCCTGATATCCGGCCATGTAGAGATCCTTTATTTTTGCGTTCGGACCTTCTTTTTTAACAGGTGGGGGTGCTTTAGCAGTTTTTTTCTTGACTGCCTCAGGTTTACTGACTTGTTTTGAGATTTTTACAGCACTTTCCTGTACCTCTTTTTTGAGATCAGCATTAGTTTTTTGGACCTCTGCAACCTTCGTGTTTAAATCCGATATAGCGAGTTCCAGTTCCTTAATTCTTACGATCAGCATCTCTTTGCTTTGTAAAAGTTCGGCTGTACTTTTTTCGGAAAAATACCGTGACTCTTCAAATCGTCCTGTCATAATCTGAAACTCTGATGTAAGCGACTGGATCTGAATTAACAGGTCGGATACTGTTTTTGATGTTGCGCCCTGTCTTCCCTCGATTGCTTTCATTTTATTATCGATATCTGACTTTTGGTATGAACTACCGGATGTGCCTTTGGTTTTTTTTATTTCATTTTTTAATTCATTGATATCCCACTGCATTCTGCCTATATCATTTGTCGAAACACAGCCACTCAACAAAAGCACAGAGGTAACAGATAACGCATAGATCAAACTATAGATGTTTTTAGAAAACATAAGAAAGTTATCCTCTATTTCTCAATCGGGATTCTAAAGGTGCTTTCCTACAACAACGAAGTGAGCCCTTCTGTTTCTTTGCCAGCAGGACTCGTTACTCATAGTGCAGGTCGGTTTTTCTTCTCCGTAGGTTATTGTAATTATCCTTGATGCTGCAACCCCGAGAGATACCAGATAAGTTTTTGTTGACTTGGCCCTTCTTTCTCCGAGAGCCAGGTTATACTCATTTGTTCCCCTGTCATCGCAGTGTCCTTCAATTACAATGTTGAGGTCCATATTCTCATTCATGAAAGAAGCAGCCGCGTCCAGGGCTGGTCTTGACTCTGGTCTTATATTGTATTTGTCATAATCAAACAGAACATCTGTGAGAACTGACTTTGCCATTTCTGCGATTGATAACTCCCTCTCAGAAATTCCTTCTTCTTTTGCGTATGCAGTATCCGGGGCTTCTCCTTCTTCTTTTACTACCTCCCAGGACCCTCTTGGTGAGTCAGTATCTTCAGCCGATCGGGTATATTTTTTTGCACAACCGGCAACCAAAACCACTAACAGTATAATAAGAATTTTTTTCATAAGATGAGACCTCCTTTTAATTTAATAGATATTGTATTTGATTTTATTTTTTTAAATACGGTGACCAGCTTGGTGCAATGGCCTTTAAATGTTTGGGTGTTATTCTTCTCTGCCCTTCCCCGCTTACTTTCATTATATATATACCCCGGTTTCCGTCCCTGTCAGAATCAAAGGCAAGAAACAATCCATCAGGAGAAAAAGACGGGCTTTCATTATTGCTACTTTCCGTAAGCTGTCTCAATCCCAGTCCGTCAGATTTTACCATGAAAATTTGCATTTTTCCATTTTTTCTTCCAGCATACGCAATCCAGTCACTTTCGGGTGACCATGACGGCTGGGTATTATAAGAACCTTCATAGGTAATTCTCTTTGGATGCCTGCCATCTGAGTCCATGATGTATATCTGTGGAGTTCCTCCCCGGTCAGATACAAATGCTATTTTATCTCCCTCTGGAGAGAATACGGGAGAAACATCAATACCAAAAGATTTAGTGAGTTTTTTCAGTTTCTTCCCATAAATATTAATAGTATATATTTCAGAACTGCCGTCTTTTGAAGATGAAAATGATATTAATCCGTCTCTCGAGCTGCCGCCGACCAGGTTAAGTCCTTTTGATTTAAACAGAATTGATTCCCGGCCGTTCTTCCGGTTTAACTGGTAAATATTCCAGTTTCTGTTCCTTTCTGAAGAATAAAGAAGAAATCGGCCATCACCGGACCAGTTATTGGTTGTGGTCAGTCCCCGAGATACGAGTTTTCTGGATCGGTAACCGTCCCAGTCCATCAATCTGAGTTCCTTTCTGTTTTTCGCGGCTTTTACCATATAAGATATTTTTGTCCTGAAAATTCCTTTCTTCCCTGTTGCAACTTTGTATATATCGTTTGCTATGCTGTGTGCCATTGTCCTGATAATTGCTTTAGATGCATCAAATCTTTTCTTCAGGACCTCTTTGTTTTCGATTAAATCCCTGATAGAGAGTAATACTTTCAATCCTTCAGACATGTCGACGTCCAGATTTGCGATAATTTCAGCGCCCGGAACATCGGGGTCTACAAACTCAAACATACCCGTTGCTTCAAGGTCGCCTTTAATAACCCACTCTATTTTTTTGGCATCG
>CAZVHL010000133.1:0-1538 GCA_964626925.1 uncultured Nitrospiraceae bacterium | reverse complement strand
TTTACTGAAGATGTATTGCCGGGGGAGCCTGGTCCTATCGAAATACTTCCCTGGATTTTCTGCCGGATGTTCTCTATTGCACTGGCTGTTTCGGTTTCTTTCAGTTTTAATTTTGCTAATTTTTCTTTGTCTTTATCTTTCTTCTTTATTGCCAGAGCGCTGAGGGCGCGCAGCCGTTCTATCTCTTTTGTGACTCTATTGGCTGGTTCCAGAGTTACGCCCGAGTCTGCCTTGACCCTTCTCCGAGGCGCGGCTTTCTTCTTTATTGGTGCTTTTGTGCTGCTGGTAACTTTAGATTTTGAAGCTAGTTTTGCGGCCCTGCGGAGTTCTAACGGTGATACAATATTAACAAAATAGCTCTTGTATTCCCGTTTCTTTGATTTAAGCGGTATTGCGACGAGGGTGATAAAAAAAACATGAATGATGACAGAGGCAATTATTATTTTCTGAAAATTTGGCTCTTTACCAATATAAAGAGAATGACTCATTTAACCCGTGCTTTAGGCTCGGTTACCATCCCTAATTTTTCTATTCCGATTTCCCGTAACTCACCCATAACTGTGACCACGAGTCCGTAGGGAACGTCTTTATCTGCTTTGAGAAAAACTTCTTTATTGGTTTTTTTCGAGAGCCTGGTTTTTAGAGATTTTAAGGTAACAGAAGTTTTGTTAACATAAATCTTGCCGCTTTTTTTAACTGTTATGATTATCCTCTCAGTTGGAGATAGCTCTTTGCCTTTTGCCTGGGGCAGATCAACATCTATTCCCTGTTGCATAAGGGGTGCAGTTACCATAAATATGATAAGCAGGACGAGCATCACGTCAACAAACGGGGTAACGTTGATTTCAGAAAGAGCTTGTCTGCGTCTTTCCATGTTTCCTCACACAATATTCAAGTAGTTCCTGGGAGAAATCCTGCATCTGCATTATGTTGTTTCGGGCGCGGCTCAGATAGTAGTTATATGCAATAACTGCAGGAATTGCAGCAGCCAGTCCGGCAGCGGTTGCTATGAGTGCTTCAGCAATACCCGGCGCAACAACAGCGAGCGAGGCAGAACCGATTCTCCCGATACCAATAAAGGAGTTCATTATCCCCCAGACTGTGCCAAAAAGACCGATAAATGGCGTGATAGCCCCGGTTGTAGCAAGAAATGTCAAATATTTTTCGAGTCGAGCCGATTCTGCTGACTCGACCCGTCTAAGAGTATACCGTATCTCATCTATGATAGAATCTTCAACAGAATATGCTGCTCTGAAGAGATTTATGAGTGGACTGAATGAATATCTTTTAGTGGACTGATAGAGTGTTTCCCAGTGTTTGCTTTCGTGATATGTCTTCTGAAACTCGGACGACTCTTTTTCGATTTTTGATAGCAGCCTGAATTTAAAGACAATAATAGCCCATGAAACTATTGAAAAGAATAGCAGAATCAGTAAAACGAACTTTACGACAGGCCCTGCTTTTAGTATGAGTGTTATTACAGTGTCACCGCCCATGATTAAGAGAAGTTTAAAAGAAAGTTTTTAAAAAGTCAAAAC
>CAZVHL010000132.1:1752-4300 GCA_964626925.1 uncultured Nitrospiraceae bacterium | reverse complement strand
CGCACTGGTTCGGCGACTACATTATACTTTGGCGACCTCCTCCTGATTACCCCGGTCCGATTCGTTCAGGACACAGTGGAGCCGTTGTTCAGTGGCTTGATAATAAGTTAGCTGTTCTTAATGACCGGCCTTTAAGTCTACTTGACAGTCCAACATATGGAATCGAACTTGAAACAGAAGTAAAGGAATTTCAGGTCCTTGAAGGATTAATTCCTGACGGAGTAGTAGGAGCCCATACGGTTATACGTCTTAACACTGCTACTGATTATGATGTTCCAAAACTATTCTAAAGCTATGAGGAAGACTAAACATGTCAATTATTCTTGATGCCCTAAAGAAATTAGAGCGGAAAAAGCAAAGAGGTTCAGCACCTGACCTTATGGCGGTTCATACGTCAGAGTTAAATGAGCCCCAAAATAAAAAACTATTGCCTTTACTGATTACGATCATACTGGTCATTAATGCTGTGGTGTTTTTGACCTTTTTTTATGCGTCTGATAAAGACGAAATACTTGTAACGCCAACTGCTGACGAGATTACATCAATTGATACTGTTGCCGATATGAAATCCTCCAATGATGCTGCTACTGATTTACCACAGTCCAGTGCAGAAGGTCACCCGGATACTTTGAAGTCTGAAACAGTTTCACGTAAAGAAAAAGTCTTAGAGGAAAATATTCAAGGAGAAAAACATAGCCAGCAAGAACAGATTACTAAGGACCAGGAAAATCCTGAACCATTGACCAGCGTTTCGGGAACACGTGATTTTTTGCCTTCTGAAGAAGAACTGTCAGTTTTACGAGATAAAATCAAGGAGGAACGATCAGTAATACCTGACTCCCCTGAAGTGGAGGGTGATTTACCAGCACAGGGCAATTCAGACAATAAGGAGCCTCTTCCTGAATTTAGTCAGCTTTCCAGGGATATGCAGAAAGAACTGCCTTCAATCAGTATCAAAGGTCATATATATTCAGATAATCCATCAGCCCGGATGGTTAATATCAACGGTCTCCTTATGCGAGAAGGCGAAGAGATAGCAGATGACTTGAGAATAGATGAGATTACTTTGTCAGGCGTAATATTAACTTACAAAGATGTCCGTTTTCGGATAAGGGTCTTTTGATATGGAACGCGTGCGCATCAGGAATATATTTTCAGATATCAAAACCGGACAGTCTGTTACAGTCTGTGGCTGGGTAAGATCAAAGCGCGAATCAAAAGATATTATATTCATCGCATTGAATGACGGTTCTTCGCAGGAAACACTACAGCTTGTGGTTTCTAAAGAATCTGATGATTTTGATAAATTATCCGACTGTAATACGGGCGCAGCAATTAAGGCCAGAGGAATCATAAGGGAATCTCCTGCAAAGGGGCAGAAAGTTGAGATGGAGGTTTCAACTATCGAAATATTCGGTAATGCAGACCAGGATAATTATCCTTTGCAGAAGAAAGGGCATTCTCTTGAATTTCTCCGTGAGATTGGACATCTCAGACCGAGAACAAACACATTCGGCGCTGTCTTTAGAATTCGCAACATACTTGCTACTGCAGTGCATGATTTTTTTCAAAGCCGGGGGTTTCTCTGGATTCACACTCCTATTATCACAGCAAGTGATTGTGAGGGTGCCGGAGATCTCTTCACTGTAACTTCCCTGGATCTCAAGAATATGGCTAGTGATGTTAATGGCCATCTCGATTTTTCAAAAGATTTCTTCGGCAAACAGGCCTACCTGACAGTAAGCGGACAGCTTGAAGCCGAATTTCTGTCAATGTCACTTGGCGATGTTTATACATTCGGTCCAACGTTCAGGGCTGAAAATTCAAATACTTCGCGTCATCTATCTGAGTTCTGGATGATAGAGCCCGAAATAGCCTTCGCTGATCTCGCTGATGATATGGCGTTAGCCGAAGACTTTATCCGTGTTCTTTGCAAAGAGGTACTGGAACATGGGGAAACTGAAATTGCCTTTTTCGAAAAATTCTACAAGCAAACATCTGTAAAAGAACTGAGAAATCTTTCTGAAAAGAAATTCGTTCATATTTCATATACTGATGCCATCAACGAACTGAAAAAAGCCAAAGTTAAATTTGAATTCCCTGTTGGGTGGGGCGTTGATTTACAATCTGAACATGAGCGCTATTTAACAGACAATATTTTCCAGGGTCCAGTAATTATTAGTGACTATCCAAAGGATATCAAGGCATTCTATATGAGAATGAATGCAGATGAAAAGACCGTAGCCGCAATGGATGTCCTTGTACCTAAAGTTGGTGAAATTATCGGTGGAAGCCAGCGTGAAGAGCGTTTGGATATGCTGGAGCTCCGCATGAATGAAATGAGTATCCCACTTGAGAACATGGGATGGTATCTTGATCTTCGCAGGTTCGGCTCAGCGCCGCATGCGGGTTTTGGACTCGGTTTTGAAAGACTCGTACAGTATATTACCGGTATGCCTAATATTCGTGATGTCATCCCATGCCCACGTGCACCGCATACTATTAAATTTTAACTCGCGCTCTAAGTATATCACACCCATCACCTTCT
>CAZVHL010000132.1:0-1652 GCA_964626925.1 uncultured Nitrospiraceae bacterium | reverse complement strand
ATGTGGATAGTCAAAGACTGAAGCAACACTAACCGGTGAGTTCTAAAAACTCCTTATATTCATTGGGAGGGTCCTTAATCTCCATGCCCAGACTAAAAGAAACTCCATGCGGAGAAGTTCTCGTCTGAAACCATTTAACCTCACAATCCATCTCAAGATTTATGCCGGATGGAAGTGTACATTTAAGTTGAATTGTAGTGGATGGAGTAATATCAACTATAGTGTTAGCTGTAGCAGTTACCAGATACAACCCTTCAGAAGAAAAATTCATTATAATGCCGGGATAACTTACATCTCCACAGATAATTTCTGCATCCAGGCTATCAACTTTTCTCTCAGATTTTCTCTTATCCATATCAGGTCCCTTTAAATGTGTTATCAAGTATAACAAATTGAAAAATAAAAAATGCCTGCAACTCATTATAATATGATGTCAGACAATCCGTTTGTTTATATGATGTACATCATGGTGATTCTAATTGTTTAATTTTATAATTTCAAAGTTTAGTATTTTAAACCGCCTGTGAAGCTCTTGGTTGCAAGCTTCTTTTATTACTGGTAACATTCATGGACAAAATCGAAATCAGGAGGCAAATTTGAAAACATTAGAAATAAAACCTGACATTTTCTGGGTGGGGGCCATTGACTGGTCTGTACGCGATTTTCATGGTTATGTCACACCAAACGGAACAACATATAACAATTACCTTTTGATGGACGAACAGATCACTCTTGTCGATACCGTAAAATATGACTTCGAAAAAGTCATGACAGACAATATCATCTCAATTGTGGACCCATCAAAAATCAAAAACCTTGTCATTAATCATATCGAACCTGACCATGCAAGTGGTATTGCCAGGATAGTATCACTGTCACCGGATATCACTATATACATTACCGCAAAAGGTAAAAAAGGACTCGACCGTCATTTTGACACTTCAAACTGGAACTTTAAAATTGTTAAGACCGGTGATACCCTGAACACCGGCAAATATAGCCTGATGTTCATCGAAACTCCTATGCTCCACTGGCCCGATTCGATGATGACTTATATCAAAGAAGCAAAACTTCTTATTTCACAGGATGCCTTTGGACAGCATATTGCCACATCTTCGAGGTTTGATGATGAGTATACGGAGTCTGCTTCCCAGGCTGAACTGGATGATTCGGTAATTGATTACTATGCAAATATCCTTATGCCTTTTGGCCAGTTGATAAAAACCAAAATTGCCGATATCCAGAAACTTGGACTCGATATTGATATGATTGCTCCGGACCATGGATTAATATGGAGAAAAAATCCAGGGAGCATCATTCAAAAATATCTTGACCTGGCGAACGGGAAGTCGTCATTGAGTGTATGTATTATCTTCGACACTATGTGGCATAGCACCGAACTGATGACGATCCCTTTGATGCATGGCATCAAGGACGAAGGTATGGATTGCAAAGTAATTAAATTACGTGCTACTCCAATGAGTGTAGCGATAAAGGAATTCTGGAAATCAAGGGGATGTCTCATTGGCAGCCCTACCCTTAATAATCTCCTTTACCCTTCCGTTGCAGAGTTCCTGACACATCTTCGTGGCTTAAGACCTAAAAACAGGATAATCGGCGCTTTCGGAAGCTATGGCTGGGGAGGAGGAGCT
>CAZVHL010000131.1:0-4347 GCA_964626925.1 uncultured Nitrospiraceae bacterium | reverse complement strand
TAAAAAATCATTATTGACTGTGCGTTTTTTAATGCCTCTTTAAGTACGCTGCCATCATCTATCTTTACTTCTTCAATAAGATCATCTGCGTTAAGTCCAAATTCTTTGATAGAATTTGGACAGGCATAAATTTCCATTTCATCTGACATCATTTCAATGCTCTCGCCAACTGCCAAAAAACCTGTATCACCTGCATCCTGATTCTTTTTGGCCGAGCAGACTCCGCCATCTATTAAATAAAGAATCGGCTTATATTCAAATCCTGATGCGCCGCCTGCATGTCTGACAGCTTCAGCTGCATTGGTTGTCCCATAGGGAGGTTTCCTTAAAATTACTAAAAGTTTATCCATAGTAATACCCCTTAATAACCAAAATTAAGAAAGATTTCTGACTGTTTCATTAGTGAGAAAAGCCCCTTTAATGTATCTTTCTTTAATGTTCCTTTTGCGGAACCTTTATCAGCGCCTTCTTCTATACTGCACTGTCCATCGACACAACCGCCTCTTTCCGGACCTTCAATGTAATTTTCCTCCGCATTACAGCGAAAGTTTATACATCCGGTTCAAAGGCTTACTTTTAAACCTTTGTCCATAAGTGATTTAAAACCATCTCCAGCATTAGGCATGCCGCTTCCAACCTGTCCCCTGAGAAAACCATAAATACCATCTGTTGATGCAACGAGACGTGTTTCCAATCCCTTTTCAAGCGCTGCTTCTGCGATCTTCATGCATGTATAAGTATTTTCATAATTGTAGGGTGACGTGTTAAGAAACAATATCATTGATTTTGGCATTACCTCCTCCTTTCTCCTGTATATGTACCCTTCCTGGTTACAGGGCAGCACTCAGGTCCGGGCAGTTCACCATGATAATCTTTCTTCAGGATCTCCAGAAGATCAGGTATGAAGGGATCCTTTAAGAAATAGCATCTTAGCCTTCCATCTATAAAGTAATCTATCAATCCTGAATGCCTCAATGCCGACAGATGCTGTGATATATTTGATTGACGGATTTTGAGGAATTCTTCGAGGTCGCTGACGCATTTGACTCCTTGAGAAAGTTCCTCCAGAATGGCGATTCGAACAGGATGCGAAACCAGTTTAAGGATATTGATTTTTGATGTTAAAGTATTCATATATTCAGATATTAGAATATATATTTATATTTGTCAATTGTTAAAATAGCAGGAATCAAAATTACTGAAGGTGAACTGTGGAAGCAATATCTCTTTACGAATTAAATCTACATATCAGGTCTGCTATTGACAGATCTTTTCCAGTGTCTCAACTGATAACTGCAGAAATAGCTTCATGTGATGTTAAGAAGCACTGTTATTTAACTCTGGTTGATAAAGAGGATGAAACAGTCAGGGCTGAGATCAGGGCTGTTATCTGGGCTAACAGGTATAAAGCTATATCAAAAATATTTGAAGAGGCAACGGGCAGTCAAATTTCAAAAGGGATAAAGATACTATTTGAAGCTGAGGTCAGCTTCCACGAGAGATACGGCCTTAAACTGAATATACTCAATATAGACCCTTCTTACACTATTGGAGAAATGGCTGTTAAAAGAAAAGAGGTTCTGGAACGGCTTTCAAAAGAGGGGCTTATAAAAAAGAATAAAGAACTGGCATTTCCTCTTGTCCCTCAGAGAATTGGCATTATTTCATCATCAACCGCTGCCGGATATGAAGATTTAATGACACATCTGGTGAACAATCCTTATGGCTATAAATTCAGGTGCAGACTGTATGAAGCTGTAATGCAGGGCGACAATGCAGATGCTTCAGTTGTAAACGCGTTAAATCAGTGCTCTTCAGATGCGTTGGATCTGGATATTGTTGTCATAGTAAGGGGAGGGGGTAGTCAGGTTGATCTGCATTGCTTTGATAGTTATGACATAGGAAAATCGATTGCTCTCCTGCCGCTTCCTGTTATTTCCGGTATCGGACACCAGAGAGACATTACTGTAGTTGATGAGGTATCGAGCAGAACAGCAAAAACCCCCACGGCCGTAGCTGACATGATTATTACGCATGTTAAGGAGTTTGAAGATAGATTGGATGCGCTGGCTTATAACATGGTTCATGGCATATATAAATTGTCAACTGAGATGGAGGGGGAATTGTCATCTTTAGTCAAGGCATTAGAAGTTGCAACAGGAAAGGAGCTGTTAAATAATTCCCATAGTCTTAATCTGTATGTTAAGGGGATAAAATATTCCCTGAAATTATTGCAAAACAAAAGACATCAGCTTAAAGCAGGAGAGAGCAGCATCCATTTTCTCAACCCTGGGAATGTCCTTAAACGGGGTTATAGTATTACATATAATAATGGCATTGCTGTCAGGGCAATTTCTGATATAGAGCAAGGAGACAGTCTAAAGACAGTGCTCCATGATGGCGAGGTTACAAGCAGGGTTGAGGGTAAAAAGAAAATCAGGAGGAAAGCATGAAAGATAAACCGAAATATTCAGATGCTATTGAAGAGATTGAATCTATTGTTGAAGAAATCGAAAGTGAAACAGTGGATGTGGATGTATTGACCACAAAGGTAAAAAGGGCTACGTACCTTATTAAATTGTGTAAAGGAAAATTAAGGGAAACAGATAAAGAGGTTAAAAACATTTTAAAGGAATTTGAGTGAGCAGAAGACAAGAGCACGCTTGATTAAAAAAACAATGAAAAGTTATAGTATCAAGGTTTTAAATCAATAAATTATCATTATATGGAGGATAAATTATGTTTACCCCGTTAAATCAAAAAATTAACTCATTTGCCGGACGTATTTTAAAAATAGGTCTGTTCGTATCCATTTTCCTTGCAGGGCTTGCAGACAGAGTAGATGCCATGGGTGCTCCTCCAGGAGGTGGCACTGGAGAGTCGCAGGGGCCGGCAGCGATGCTTACATCGTTTATGCCTTTGATTCTGATCTTTGTCATATTCTATTTTTTGCTTATAAGGCCTCAATCAAAAAAAGCAAAAGAACATAAGCAGATGCTGCAGGAAATTAAAAAAGGCGATAAGGTTATGACTACCGGCGGCATATATGGTCATGTAGAAGAGATAGATGGTGATACGGTTACTCTTAAAATTGGCATTAACAGTGATATGAAAGTAAAGATGAACCGGAATCATATTGCGAATCTACGGAATTAGGAGCAAAGTTTTTAAGTGAAGAAGCAGTTTTTCTGGCGTATATCGCTAATAGCTACAGCTTTCGTTTTATCATTAATTTTTTTCATTCCATCAACTCCGCTGCATTCATCCCTGCCTGAATGGCTGCAAAAATACGGTATGGTTCTTGGTCTTGATCTGCAGGGTGGAGTGCACCTTGTATATGAGGTTGACGGTGAAAAGGCGGTCGATGTTACAAAGGAGAGGATAGTCTCAAGTCTTAGAAATATTTTCAGGGAAAAGAGGATTGAGGGTGTGTCAGCAGAAATTCAGAACGGGGACATAATTATATCGCCTGACACTGATGATGTGATCAGCACTGTTGCGAATGAATTCCCTGATCTTGTTGAGTATTCCCGTGCTGACGGAAAGCTCATGTATGGAATAGATGAAAGTGAGGTTGACCGTATTAAGGACTTTGCAATAGAGCAGGCACTCGAGACTATCAGGAACAGAGTTGACCAGTTTGGTGTTTCTGAACCTACGATACACAGACAGGCAAAATATGAGTTGGTAATACAGCTGCCGGGAGTGAAAGATGCCCAGAGAGCGATAGATTTAGTAGGTAAAACAGCGATCCTGGAATTCAAGCTGCTTGACGATGAATCGCCGGTTGCAGCTCAGCTTCCTGGTTCCATCCCATCGGAACAGGAGGACGAAATTATCAGTCAGTATGCTGATCAGATACCTGATGGTGATGAGATAATGTTTGGAAAAGTTCGTGATAAAGAAACCGGAATAGAAACAAAACTGGTATACCTGATTAAGAAGCAGGGACTTATGACAGGGGAATTTCTCACCGAGGCCCGGGTTAATATTGATCAGAGATTTAACGAACCGTATGTGGGGATATCGTTCAATCCAACAGGGGCAAAGCTTTTTGAACAGATCACTACTAACAATGTCAATAAACGGCTCGCAATCATTCTTGATAATAATGTATATTCTGCACCGAATATTAGAGAGAAAATTGCCGGTGGCAATGCACAGATCACGGGCTCATTCACAATGCAGGAGGCCAGAGACCTTGCTATTATATTACGATCAGGATCTCTTCCTGCCCCTCTTACAATGCTTCAGAATGTAACAGTAGGGCCTTCGCTTGGAAGAGATTCAATCAATGCCGGCATAAGGGCCGGTCTTATAGGTGCTATTTTCGTTATTGTCTTTATG
>CAZVHL010000130.1:2326-4383 GCA_964626925.1 uncultured Nitrospiraceae bacterium | reverse complement strand
TCTATCACCTTCTCCTCTGACCATGCTGGCCGGTATGGCCGATCTGAGCGCAAGGCATCCCATACATCGACAACAGCAAAGATTCGTGCGGGAAGGGGTATTTTTTTTCCTTTAAGACCATCAGGATAGCCGGTACCGTCCCATTTTTCATGGTGATAATAGGGTATGTCAATCGCCGCATGCAAATACTCTATAGGATAAAGTAAATCTCGGGCATACACCGGATGCTGTTTCATTATAATCCATTCCTCCTCCGTCAGTTTTCCGGGCTTCAGCAGTATTGAGTCCGGAATCGCCATTTTCCCTATATCATGCAGGAGAGCTCCCCTTCGCAGATGAATTATTTCTTCATCTTTAATTTTATATTCACGGGCTATCTGAACAGACATTTCTGTAACTCTCCGGGAGTGGCCCTCTGTCTCTTTGTCCCTCATGTCGAGGGCCTGTGCCCAGCCTTCGAGGGTGGTATCATAGGCACGGGAGAGTTCAATGTTTGATTTCTGCAAATCATTAAACATTGCTGAATTATCCATAGCGATCGCACTTTGAGCAGCAATAGCCTCAAGAAATTCGAACCAGTTGGGATCAGGATCAAAGTAACTGCGGTGAAAGAGTTCTAGAACCCCCTTTACCTGACCCTTAACGATGAGAGGGACAGCAAAATAGGAAATAAAGGCCTCTTGAGGAAATAGTTCGGATTTTGAAAAACCGTCAAGATTTTCCCTGAGATTGGGGACCGATAAAATACGACGCTCCAGAGCGGCACGGCCCGCATTGCCCTCTCCTAATTTTAATTGTGTATATTTAAGGGCATCAGATCGAAAACCTGTACTGATTATGCATTTCAATACTTGAGTTGTTTGATTCATTAACATGACAGCGGCTGCATCTATTTTAAGTTGTGAAGTAATCTGAGAAAGTATAATGTCCAGAGTTAAAGTTACGTCAAGGCTTGCAGTAATAGCCTTGTCGATTGAGCGCAAGGCGCTCATTCGGCCAAGTTGCTGCTGGATGATCTCTTCAGCATTTTTACGGTCAGTGGTTTCTTCTTTTATAGCTATAAAATGTGTAGTGTTTCCAGACTCATCCTTCAGGGGTGAGATTGATGCGTTTTCCCAGTATAACTCCCCATTTTTTTTCTTATTATGAAATTCTCCGCTCCACTCTTTCCCGACAGTAATCGTGTTCCATAATTGCTTGTAATATTCTGGCGATTGGTCCCCTGATTTTAATATACTGGGATTTTGGCCAACGGCTTCATCGAATGTGTATCCGGTAATTTCTGTGAATTTGGGATTTACATATTCCATGCGGCCCTGCAGATCTGTAATTACTATACTTGCCGGACTTTGCTCAACAGCATGTGATAATTTGCGCAGTTTATCTTCTGTCTTCTTGCGTTCTGTGATATCATGCATGGTGACAATGGAAAAATAACTGTTTTCTGAATTTGCCCTGGAGATAGACAACTCTATGAACATTTCATGCCTGTCGCGATGATAAGCAGTTATCTCAGCCTGCTTTATGAATTGCGAATCTTCTTCAACCAGCAGATGTTTTGATGCTTTATTTAATAGCCCGCTGTATTCACCGGGAATAATGGTATCTATTATCTTCTGTCCGATTATTTCTTCACCAGGCCATCCAAACATATTTTCAGCCTGAGGGTTCCATGTGATAATTACACCATTGACATCAACTGTGATAATTGCATCAAATGCATTTTCAACAATGAGGCGTGTATGTTGCCGGGCTTCCTCTCTTATGATTTCACGTGCCTCCAGGACTTCTTTTGTTAAGCGGTTAAACCGCTCTTCAAGGTGGACGAGTTGATCACCTTTATATTCAGGCTCTGATATGCTGATACCTCCAGATAATTCATTTCGTGAAAACTCTGCAACACGGTCTGTCAGATGTCTGATGCGACGAGTAATCCAGAAAATGATGATTGCAAAAGTCAAAATGAATATTGGTGTTCCTATAGCTCGCAGTTGCCGTTCTGATGAAATAACTGAATTGCTCAATGCCTGAATTTCTGAAGCTGAAATAAGGGAAAC
>CAZVHL010000130.1:0-2226 GCA_964626925.1 uncultured Nitrospiraceae bacterium | reverse complement strand
GAATTAATGTAAATAGAAAATTACTCCCGGCTGCTGAGGTACTTCTCATTCCGGCTCTCCATTGAGTTCATTACCGTAAAATTTCCACCCTGCCTTCCTGATTTGTGAAACCGGAACTATGCCAAGCTTGCTGTCAATGTGTGCGACTTCTTGTATTAGATAATCCACCAATTTTTGAGCATGAGGATTTTGAACATTTTCACCCTCCCATGTTGTTAAATTTAGAACACGGTATAAGGGGTAGTTGCCGTTCAACAGATGAGATGGTTCATTATGTGCGTAGCCGTTGATTCTCAGGGCTTTTACTTTCGATTCTTTTTCATGTGTATAATAACTATGAACCGATGTCATGGTTTCGTAGCCAATCGCCCTGGGATTTCTTGAAACCTGATAAATCAAATCCGGAATAGCCCCCACCTCCTGTATGAAAGGTGAGAATAAATCTTCGTGTGCAAGCAGTAAGCTCCAGTGACCCGGTCTCAATTTACAATGAAGTCGTGCAACAGGCAGAATCAGTTTACTGGATCCCTTTTCCCCTGAGACGATCTTAATCTCTGACCAACGACTTATTTCTCCCGAGAAAATTTGACGGGCCTGTTCGATCGAGACATTGTCAAGAGGATTGCTTTGGTTCACGAGCAAAGCAAGGGCTGAGATTCCTATAGTATAGAATTTCAGGCCTGGCAACCGGTCTATTTCTCCGGGAGGGCAACAGTATCCCCCGATATCAGCCGTCTTCCGCGACAGCATTCCTGCAGAAATGCCGCATGTGCCTTCATTAATGAAGATTTTCAGACCATGTTCCTTTGCGTATTTTTTTATAAGAGGTTCTGCAATGGGATAAAGATGTTGCCCCAGTGTGACCACAAGATCGGCATTTTTGATCGGAATGTCATATGTAATCGGTTTTTTTACCCAATCATCGTCCATTTCAAATATTTTTGTTGGCTCGCTGAACGCCACACCTCGCAACTCTTCATTTGTATCATGAACAGCGTGTACAGTAGTTCCGACGAAAAGCAGAACCTGCAGATAAAACAAAGTCCTTTTTATTAGCCTTGATTCCTGACATGCTATCATCTTCGATTAATCTCCTTAAAATATGTACTTATACATGTAAGTGTATTTATAAGCCTCTTATTCTATATATATCGGATTATATTGATACTTTATGAAGCGGGTATGTTTACAAGGGGATATAGCAGGAAATGTTTGGGGGATGAAATACTATCCCACATTATTCACATCTGGATATTGAGGATGGGGTAATGCTTTTATTGACTATTTTTTCTATCACTTTTTTGAACATTTCTATTGACTTGTCCTCTTCACCTATAAGTTCGTAAGCTTTGCCGAGTTCGTAAAATGTCATTTGAGGATATGGATTTGATAGGGACGCCTCAGTAAGAATTTCGATAGCACTATCGATCTCTCCCTTTAAGATGAGTGTGGCGCCCAGTCCTGTCATTGCATCGTGTGAATCAGGGGCAATCTGCAAAGCTGTGCTGAATTCTTCAATTGCCTCATCAACATCCTGCATATCGAGAAATAAGAAACCGAGCAGTATATGAGATTTTGCAATATCAGGCTTAGCCTCAATAGACAGTTTTGCTACATCTATTGCCTGCTCGAAGAGGCCTAATTTGAGAAATTTTAACGCAAGGTTATATTTTCTTTCTGCTGCTAATGTTGCTTTATCAGTTTTTGCTCGTGGGAAAAATAATTCCGCCAGTTCTTTCTCTGTTATTTCACCAAGCATAAAGCGGAGATCTCCCTCTACTCTTGTTTTATATGAAAGAGCATGCCCCGGAATGCCATACACAAATTTGCCATCCCTGTCTAAAATTACTGTTGAGGGATATACCCTGATACCGTAGTTTCCATACACATTTCTCTCAGAATCGATCAGCACAGGAAAATCTATTTTACGTTCGGTTATTACCTTAAGGATCGCTTCCCGGCTTTCAACTTCCGCAATTATGCCGATCATCTGGATACCTTTTTCTTTATATCGAGTGTAAATATCCTGAACTTCATCCATATTTGTAAGAGAACGTGTCTGCTCAGCTCTCAGATATACAAGGACAACTATCGAGCCTTTATAATCGCTTAGGGAAATCACGTTACCATCAAGAGAAGTTAAAGTGAATTCAGGAGCTGTTTTACCGGTGGGGGCCTCAATTGCAACAGCGGAGTAGCAATTGGGCAGTAAGATGAAGATAAATA
>CAZVHL010000129.1:0-4389 GCA_964626925.1 uncultured Nitrospiraceae bacterium | reverse complement strand
TACAATCACAATCGGCAAACCAAGATCATCAATAAGGTCAATGAAGAGATATTTTTTATAGACAGGAACCATGATACCCCCTGCCCCTTCAACGATTGTCATATCATATTTTCCTGCAAGCCGTTTATATGCAGAACATATTTTTTTCTTTTGGATTTTTAAACCTTCAATGTCTGCTGCAACTGATGGCGCAACAGGATGCTTAAGTCTGTATGGATTGACTGCATCTATTGATTCATCTACACCGGAAGCCTTTAGCAGCCTGACAGTATCTTCAGGTAAGAGTTTACCCTTCATGATTCTGCAGCCAGATTCCACAGGTTTCATGGGACAAACATCAAGCCCCTTTGCTTTCATCGCCTTGATCAGTCCAACCGCCACAAAGGTTTTGCCAACGCCTGTATCTGTGCCGGTTATGAATATGCCTTTCTTCATACTATCCTCGAATCCAGATTAAAAACCTGACCAGTTATACCTTTCCTCTCTGAAAGAAAACATATAAACTCTGCAACATGATCAGGTTCAGAATATTTCTTGCTCAAACTGTCCTGTAATGCATCTTCTTTTGCAATTTTGGTTGAGAAATTTCCCATGTCAGTAAGCATATATCCGGGAAGTACCGCATTCACCATTATATTGTACCTGCTCAATTCGATGGCCGATGTTCTGGTCAGTCCCAGAAGACCGGCTTTGGCCGCTGAATAAACTGATAATCCCTGCTTGCCCTTCAGCCCTGCAAACGAAGATATGTTGATTATCTGTCCGCTCCTTTTCTTCATCATGTGACGGGCAACTGTGCGCGTTAAGAGAAAAGCTCCCTTCAGATTGGTATTTACTATATCATCAAAATCATTTTCGGATGTCTTGATCAGGAGGGATTCTTTTGTTATGCCGGCATTATTTACAAGCAGATCAATAGTCCCCCATTCTTTAATTATTTTATCAATGAGGGTCTTTACTTCTTGTGCTTCCTTAACATCAGCCTGAAGCACAAGAGATTCTCTGATCTGTGATGCAACTGATTCTGCGTCATGCTTCCTATCCTTATAATGCACAGCAACTCTATTGCCTCTCTTGCCGAATGCAAGAGCTATCGCCTTCCCAAGACCCCTCGATGACCCGGTGATTAAACAAACCATATTATAAAAAAGCGGCTGCCTTATAATTCAGTCGCTGCTTAGACAATTATCTAATTTCCTTCATGGCTTCTAATGCCATATCTATATCTTTATACGTGTGCCCTGCTGTAACCGTAAATCTTATCCTGCATTTTCCTTCTGACACAGTTGGAGGACGTATGGCAGGAGCAAATATTTTATTATTATAAAGATGGCTCCCGATTCTTAAAGCCTCTTTTGTTTCTCCCACCATAACAGGAATGATCGGTGTTTCCGAATCAAGTGTATCAAAACCGATCTCTTTTAATCCCTGATACATACGCTCCCTGTTCTTCCACAGTTTCTTCCTTCGATAATCCGATCCTGAATCCAGTATTTTAATTGCCCTGATGGACGCCGCTGCTACAGCAGGAGGAAGAGAAGTGGAATATATAAAACTTCTTGCCCTGTTAATCAGCAAATCTATCAGCTCACTATTGCCTGCCACGAATCCGCCAAAACACCCGGCAGCTTTACTCAGAGTACCCATCTGAATGATCTCTTTTGATTTAATTCCAAAATGCTCAAGCCCTCCCCTGCCTGTTTTTCCGATTACGCCCGTAGCGTGAGCATCATCAATCATTAAGAGCGTATTAAATTTTTCACCAAGGGAAACTAAATCCTTCAAAGGAGCTATATCACCATCCATACTGAAAACCGTATCTGTGACTATCAACCCCCTGCCGGTTTTTCTGCTTTTAAAATTTTTATTGAGAAGAGACTCCAGATGCTTAATGTCTCTGTGCCTGTAGATCTTTACATCAGCCCCTGAAAGTCTCGCACCATCAATAATACTGGCATGATTCAACTCATCACTGAACACAACCCAATTTTTTCCTGCCAGTGCATCGATGATTCCTGTGTTGGCAGCATAACCAGTATTAAAGACCAGCGCAGACTCTGTTTTCTTAAATGATGCAATATTTCGTTCAAGTTGCCTGTGAGAATCATACGTGCCACTGAGCAGCCTCGAAGCACCGGATCCAAAGCCATATTTTTTTAATCCTGCCATGGCCGCCTTTACGATATCAGGATGCTGAGACAGGTTAAGGTAATCGTTTGAAGAGAAATTAAGAAAGGTTTTACCGTTTATTGATATTCTGGGGCCCTGGGATGATTCAATACAGACCGGCTGTCTGAAAAGGTTTTTTGATTTAGTCTCTGAAAGTGCTTCTCTCAACCATTTCACTATTGTATTGTCTGTGTGCTGTACTCTCTGCTCTGTATTCTAAATCCCTTCTTGTTCATCAGGGGCCCAGATATACTTGTGGATCTGTAATTGCACTCTGACAGGGATGTTGTCGCTTAAAACCCAGTTTACAAGGGATTTGGGTGAGAGTTCTCCATAGGCAGGCGACATAAGGATGTTATCGAATTTATCATTCAGATTATTGCTAGTGATCACTTCTTTGGCCCATTCATAGTCAGACTTATCCATAAGAACAAATTTAATCTGATCAGACTTTTTAAGAAACTCAAAATTCTTTGGCCTCATTCTTTCGCTCATGCCGCTCTTTGGAGTCTTATAGTCCATAATTATGTTAAGTCTTTTATCAAGGCAGCCTATACAAATAGACCCGTTAGTTTCTATCAGGACATTATAATTTTTATCAAGAAGGGTTTTTAAAAGTTTCGGGGTTTCCTCCTGAAGTAAAGGTTCCCCACCTGTAAATTCGACACACTTAACCCCGTATTCCTCTATTTTCGATATTATCTTTTCATCTGACAGCTCCTCGCCATCATAGTAAGCATAATTGGTATCGCAGTATGTACATCTCAGATTACAGCCGGCAAGCCTTATGAATGTACAGGGCAGTCCGGCATATGTGGACTCCCCCTGAATGCTTTTGAATATCTCATTAATTTTCAGCATATTATAAGATAACTCTATAATGATTATCGGTTAATTAAAATAATAATATCATACATTACAAAGTCTTGACAATTACAATGCAGCAATAGTTATAATCTTCCAAATGATAAAGAGAATTTCATCCCTTGTTTTTGTTTTTTTCATCTCACCTCTTTTTCTGCAAATCTCCTCTGCTGATATTTCAGTAATTCATATTGAAGGAATCGTAAACCCTGTTATGGCAGAGTTCATATCAAAAAGCATTGATAGCTCAGTTGAAAATAATGATAATCTTCTCGTTATTGAACTCGACACACCGGGCGGGCTTGATACCTCGATGAGGTCTATTGTAAAAAAAATAATTGCAAGTGAAGTACCTGTTGTTGTATATGTTGCCCCGAGCGGTGCCCGGGCCGCATCTGCAGGCGTATTTATCACTCTCGCGGCGCATATCGCTGCCATGGCCCCGGGTACAAACATAGGCGCAGCCCATCCTGTAGGTGTGGGCGGAAAAATGGACGAGACTATGGCTGAAAAGGCTGTAAACGATGCAGCAGCTTATATAAAATCATTGGCAGAGAAAAGGAACCGCAACGCAGAATGGGCTGAGAACGCTGTCAGGGAAAGTGTATCTATAACAGAGAAAGAAGCTCTGGAATCTAATGTTATAGATTTTATCTCTCCTGATCTTAAGTCACTGTTAGACTCAATTGACCAGAAGACCGTTGAAACATCCACCGGTAAGCAAAAGATAACAACAAAAGGAATGAAGATTAACCGCAGGGAAATGAATTTCAGGGACAAGATCCTTAATATTATCAGTGACCCGAACATCGCATACCTCCTGATGCTTGCTGGTATTTATGGGATTTTCTTTGAACTGACAAATCCGGGGGCTATTTTCCCGGGAGTTTTTGGCGTGCTGTCCCTGATACTCGCTTTATATTCATTCCAGACCCTGCCGGTAAATTATGCGGGCCTTATGTTGATCATTCTTGCTATAGTATTATTTATTCTCGAAATAAAAGTTGCATCATACGGTCTCTTGACTATTGGAGGTATAATTTCGATGATTATCGGGTCCCTGATGCTGTTTGAATCAGCTATGCCTTTCTTTAAACTTTCATTAACAGTGATATTGCCGGCTGTCTTTCTGACAGCATTATTTTTTGGCTTAACTATTTACCTTGTACTTAAGGCCTACAGGAGAAAACCGGCCACCGGAGTTGAAGAACTTATCGGTCTTGAAGGTGAAGCCAGGAGCGATATACATAAGAAAGGACAGGTATTTGTGCATGGTGAGTTATGGAAAGCATGGAGTGATGAACCTGTTAGTAAAGGCGATAAAATTACAGTTGAAGAAGTCAAAAACCTTAAGTT
>CAZVHL010000128.1:0-4401 GCA_964626925.1 uncultured Nitrospiraceae bacterium | reverse complement strand
ATTGAGCTTCAGATACTCGATGCAGAAACGCTTGAGCTGAAATCTCTTGCTCATAAAATCCTGGACAGGGTGCCACCCCTTATAAAGGAACGGATTAAACCGGAATTTATCCAGTCGATGGTTGAAATAAATACCGGAATCTGCTCTTCAGTTGCAGAGGTTGAAAAAGACCTGAAAGATACATATAACGTTCTGAGTGACATCGCAAAAGACCTCGATGCCACCCTTTTTTCAACAAGCCTTCACCCCTTCTCACAAGCGTCTGACCAGAGTGTGTCTGACCATCCACGGTACAAGAGAATTATGAGTGAACTGCAGTTTGTCGGGACAAGATTTATAAGCCAGGGTCTTCATGTCCATATCGGCGTTGATGATGAAGAAAAAGTGATAAAGATTAATAACAACATGAGGATATATCTGCCTATCCTGCTTGCGCTCACTACGTCTTCTCCGTTTTATGAAGGAGTAGATACCGGACTTATGTCATACAGATCAAAACTGTTTGAATCACTTCCTCTGGCAGGCACGCCGGATTCACTTGAGGATTGGGAAGAGTTCAGTTTACTTGTCAATCTCCTTCATAAAAGCGGAATCATAGAAAGTGTCAAAGATATCTGGTGGGATGTCAGACCACATCCGGATTTTGGAACTATAGAGGTAAGAATATGTGATCTGCCATATTCTTTTCGTGACATTCTTGCTATTACAGCATTAATTCAGGCTCTTGTTCTGACACTTGCCGATCAGTTCGAGAATCCTGAACCGCATATACAAATTCTGCGATCCAACAAATGGCAGGCAGCCAGATACGGGTTGGAGGGCATGTATGTGGATCCATTTTTTGCCGGTAAATATACCATGAAAGAGGCGGCTATAAGTCTTTGCAGGCATGTAAGACCTGCAGCCGAAGATCTTAAATCCACAGACTACCTCGACGAGGTCATGGAGATAGCCGAGCGTCAGACCGGTTCTCACCTGCAGAGAAATTTTTATAATAAAAACGGCAAGAATTTTAAAGAGATGATCAGGACTATGCAAGGATATTTATTTCAGTGAGAGGAGCTGTTGCAACCGGTCATCCTTTGACAAGCAGGGCTGCCTCAGATATGTTATCTCTCGGCGGTAATGCATTTGATGCGGGTGTCTCGGCCGGATTTGCCTCTGTAGTCACTGAACCCTCTCTCTCAAGCCTTGGCGGAGGCGGTTTCTTTCTGTCACACGAACAAGGAACAAATACAGACACCATCTTTGATTTCTTCGTTAATACACCGGGATCAGGACAATCAGCTGGGATCAAACCTGAGATGACCCCGATCGGGATCGAGTTTCCCGGGTGTACTCAAATATTTCATACAGGATATGCGTCAGCCGCGGTGCCCGGAATGCTGAAAGGCCTGTTACACGTTCATGAAAAACTGTGTACGCTTCCTCTGGAGACGATCCTGAAACCGGCCATGTCGTATCTTGAAAAAGGTGTTGAAGTTAATGAACGTCACGAGATCTTTCTCAGGCTTCTAACACCGATAATGACATCATCCGAGTATGGCAGGGAAATATTCACAATCAACGGAAGATATGCCAGACAGCATGACAGGCTGTTTAACCCGCAACTTAAAAATTTCTATAAGAAACTGGCTGATAACAACTGTGATCTCTACTCTGGTCAAATCGCTGAGAACCTTGTGAAAGAGATGCAGGAGCAAAAAGGCCTGATTACCATGGATGACCTTCATGCATACAGGGTTGTTGAGAGACAGCCTTTACGTATCAGGTACAGGGACACAGAGATTCTTACCAACTCTCCTCCATCACTGGGTGGGATCAAGCTGGCGCTTTCACTTTTTCTGCTTGAAAAAATGGATAGTTACGGGGGCACTCCTACAGAAAAGTTTTTCATAACCATGGTTGAGACTATGAAAGAGATGTATCATTACCAGCCTGTCAGAAATGGTGTACCGATAACATACCCTTTCAGCGACTTGTTAACATCAGCTCTTATTGAATCCCTGACAAAAAATCTGTCCAGGACTTTTACATCAACAAAAGGCACGACCCACATAAGTGTGGTTGACGAAGAAGGCAATGCTGTATCCATGTCAACATCGAACGGCTCAGGATCCGGATGCTTTATTCCCGGAACAGGCATAATGCTAAATAATATGATGGGAGAGGATGATCTCCATCCGGAAGGTTTTTTTTCCTCTCCTCCAAATCAGAGAGTTGCGTCGATGATGCTGCCCACAATGATTATGAAAGGCGGCAAAGTTAAGTGTGTCATGGGAAGCGGTGGAAGCAAGAGGATCAGGACAGCGATCCTTCAGACTATCATTAACATTATCGATTTCAACTATTCACTCGAGAATGCGGTTGAATCCCCACGTCTCCACTTTGAAGATGGGGTTGTGCATATAGAGCCGGATCTGCCGGAGGGAATTACGGATTCTCTCAGTAAACACTATAAAGTCCATAAATGGAAAGAAAAGGATATGTTTTTTGGTGGGGTACACTGTGTCAGCGGTAAGATGCAGGGCTGGGGTGACAGCAGACGTGGCGGGAGTTTTTTGGCTGTGGAGTAACAGGGTTATTTATAAAGTTTTCTTATAGTGCCATTCTATCTTGACAAATATATTGTCTACTACTTAGAATAAACAACTTTCTTTAACTCCCAACATTTCCACATCAGGAGGTACGTATGAAATTAGCTGCATTTGTAAGTGATTACCGACTTTCTGTCGACTCTCTGGAACGATTAAAACCTGAAAAATTAGGGATAATACTCGTTCAGAACGGTGTTTATCATGCTTCAATCAAGGAAAACGGCAGTGCTTCTCCTGTTCTCGGTTATTCTGCTGACTATTATGCGCTGCAGGAAGACCTTGAAACAAGGGGAATAGACACCTCTAAGATTGACGGAAAAGTAAAAGTTATTAACCTTGGCGATGTAGTCGATCTTATTTTTAACGATTACGAGAAAACAGCATGGTTATAGGAGGATATGAATAATGGGTAAATTAACGATTGGTTGTTTTGCTTCTCTTGTAGGTTCGTTGAACCTTGATTTTGCTGTAAAACTGGCTGGTGCTGCACTGGATAAGGGTCACAAGGTTGACTTGTGGGTTTCTGGTAACGCAACGATGCTGTCAATAAAAGGACAGCGTGCTTTCAAGGATTATTCCTCCCTTGAAAAACCTTTGAAAGAATTGATGGACAAAGGTCTTAATGTTACAGCCTGTGAGGCCTGCGCGGAAGCAAGAGGCTACAATAAAGACAACACGATGGAAGGCTTCAAAAGACATAGCATGGACTGGTACCTTGCAAGCACATTCGATGCTGACAGGGTTCTTCATATAGGAGGTGAATAAGAATGGCAACTACCAAATTAGGATTCATAGTACAGAGACCCCCTTATAAAAGTGAAAACCCGAAGCTTGCCATTACTCATGCGATCGCATCACAGAGCGTTGAAGTTTACCTCGAAGACGATGATCTTGTCACTGCTGATATCGCTTTTATAGGTGATGGAGTTCTCAATTGCCTGAAGGATCAAAAGGCTCAGGATACTTACGACCTTTCAAGTACAGAGACTCATATCAAGATGTCACTTCTTTTGGACCTGAACGTACTTGTTTGCAAGGAGGACCTCGACAGGTTTGGTTTAACCGAAGATGATATCGTAATGGATGCTGAAGAGTTTGGCGCGGACATTACAACACAGGTCGTTCCATATGAGAAAATAACCAAAATGATGGAAGAAATGAACCATCTTCTTTTCTTCTAAATTCATTAATTACAGGAGGAAACAATGTCAGATTTAAAGTCTCAGGAACCAACTCAGGAACTGGATGTTCTGGGAAGGGTGTGTCCTTATCCACTCGTTCTCACAAAGAAGATGATGGAAAAGGCACCGGCTGGCACGCTTCTGAAAGTTCTTTGTGATGCCCCGGCATCTGCCGAAGACACAATTCCCAAATTCTGTGAAAAAAAGGGATTTGAACATGAATCGGTCAAGCTTGAGGACAAGGGTTACTGGGAAATTTATATCAAGAAGAACTAAGCGGTTGTTTGGTTTTAGGATTTAATTGATTTTGTATTGCCAGATAGCGTTCAGATAAAAAAAAAGCGTTCCGGAAGTCCGGAACGCTTTTTTTGTTTTTTCTGCGAATTACATTTCCGTAACTGTGATAGCTTCCTGCGGGCAGGACTCAACACAGGTTAAGCAGTTGGCACATTCATCAGCTTGGTAAGGATCAGATTTTCCTTCTGCTAACTGGAAAACTTCTGATGGGCAAAGATTAACGCATTCTTCACAGCCATCGCATTTTTCTGTATTAACCTGAACATCAATCACTTTAGGTTCCTCCTTTTCATGAAATACACAAGATTTAAAATTATAACGCAACT
>CAZVHL010000127.1:0-4405 GCA_964626925.1 uncultured Nitrospiraceae bacterium | reverse complement strand
CGGAAAATTTTATTGGTAAAATCGAAGTTGCAGGGGGCATTCAGTCTGATGGATCGTATCCTGCTTCAATCATAATAGGCGATCTGGAAACCGGTGATAAATTAAGAATCAGTTCTTCAAAGATTAAGCTTGCATTTTTTCAGGACAGAAAGTCTGACTGGGCTCTTTCGGAGATCTTTTTTGACTCGATGAAAAATTCAGGACGATTTGAGGTTTTGGAATTATATACAGCAAGCTATGAACCTGATATCCTGTCGAAGATAGCCCGGGACAATGGAGCAGAGGTTGTCTTGATGTTTTCTACGCCCATGCATGGAGAAAAGAGGCTTTTAAATGTGAGATTATACTGGGCAGAGGATGTTGCGATGCTACTGGAAATAGAGGAGATGGTGAGCCAGAATGTTGTGATGTTTAAGCCTGGGAAAGAACTTATCTCTGCGCCGCTAGCTCACCTGGAGCCATGGGGAAGCTACAAAATTCAGGATGGACGTTTAGTAGCGATTGGGGATGTTGATAATAATGGAGCGAATGAAATTGTTATAAGTGATGGCAACAATATCAGGATATATAGCCTGAAAGAAGAGCTTCAGGAACTGTGGTTTATAAAGGGAAAAGCAGGGGAGAAGCATCTTTCTTTAGATATCATTGATTTGAACAGTAATGGTACACCTGAGATATTTGTTACGGTTCTCACGGGCATGGATATTATGAGTGATGAAATCAATGACTCAAAATCAAGCTCTACGCAAGGCAGTGAAAGACTGAGTTCTTACGTTATTGAATATGATACTTCTGGTGGGTACAGGAAAATTAAAGAGGGCATGCCGTATTTTTTCAGGGTCAGCGATAACACGTTGTTGCTTCAAAAGTTTGTATCCGGAAAAATATTCAGTGGCCCTGTTTATGAGGGAGAGTGGAAAGACGGTAATTATCAGCCCGCGAAACTCCTGAAACTGCCCTCAGGGGTAAATATATATGGATTTACTTTTGTTGACTGGCAGAATACGGGAAAAATCCAGTTAATCACTTATGACGACGATGGATATTTGCATCTCTATGATAAAAACGGTGAGTTTTTGTGGAAGAGCAAAAGCTCATATGGAAAGTTCGAACTTGTGTTTGCAAAAAAGACATATTCTATAGTCCATACTGATGCGAAATGGCCAGTGAGAGGAAGACTGATTGCTGTGAGGACAGCACGGGGACAGGAAGTTGTTGTTGTTAATAAAGTGCCGTTTGTATCCAGGTTGCCGGGGCTTGGTACCACAGGGGCAGAGGTCTATTCCTTGTGGTGGGACGGAGGAATCATGGATGAAAAAATGATTTTAAGGGAAGTTTCAGGTTCTGTGACAGACTATTGGCTGGAGGCAGGTAATTTATTTCTTGTTGCTCGAGGAACTATGATGTCATTTGTAAAAAACATGGCCAGTGGCGAGCTAACAAAAGGAAGCATGCTCTACTATTATAATTTTGGTGGCAAATGAATATAAGACATGTGGCTATAATTATGGATGGAAATGGACGGTGGGCTGAGCATAGAGGCCTTCCCAGGATTGAGGGACACAGAAATGGTGTCAAGAAAGTTAATGAAATAATAGATGCATCGCTTGAGGCGAATCTTAAAGCCATCACTTTTTATACTTTTTCTATGGAGAACTGGCAGAGACCGGCTGCTGAGGTCAATGCATTAATGCGTCTTCTTGGCACGTATCTCAAGAGTGAGATGCAGCGTTTACATGGACAAAATATCATATTCAGGGCAATCGGTGATATCGACAGATTGCCTGCAGGAGTCAGAAAACTTACAAAAAGATTTGAAGATCTGACCATAAACAATACCGGGCTGATGCTTACAAGCGCATTAAGTTACGGTGGCAGAGCTGAAATAGTAAATACAATAAAAAAAATTACCAATAAGGGAATACGCGCAGAAGACATTAATGAAGAAGTTGTAGGGAGGAATCTTTACACGGCCGGCATTCCCGATCCTGACCTTATAATCAGAACAAGCGGTGAGATCAGGCTGAGCAATTTCCTTCTCTGGCAATCTGCTTATGCTGAATTTTATTTTACAGAGACACTCTGGCCTGACTTTGGCAGGGAGGAGTTTATATCCGCTCTATCGGAATATCAGGGCAGGGAGCGAAGATTCGGAGCTTTGCCTGAGAAGATTAATAAAACATAGAAAACTGTAAAAATTATTCGGACATTACTACAATATTTGGAAACTCAAGATAAAAATAAGATCGGCTTCAATGTGAAGCGTATTATAGTAGCGGTGATAATTTTACCGCTACTGATTTCTTATATACATTTCCTGCCTTTGTCTTTTTTCCTCGGATTACTTTTAATTATTGCTATGCTTGCTATGAGGGAGTTTTACATGATGTATGGTCTGCCTGTGAGTCTGCATGTTCCCGGAGTTTTAATTGGTGGTGGCCTGCTTTATTTGTCCTGCCGGTATCCGGTTCATTTTCTGGAGGGTATTTTTGTAAGTCTGCTGCTTTTGTTAATTTTAAGACTTTTTCTTATTAAAACACCTTCAGGCAGTATGTCTGACATAGGTCAGCTGTGTGTGGGATTTTTGTATATAGCAGGTTTTTTAAACTTTCAATGGTTAATCAGGATAGAAGATAATGGACTAAAATATATATTTCTACTTTATGCATCGGTCTGGATTGCTGACAGCATGGCATATTATATTGGCAAGTACCTGGGAAGAAATAAACTGTACCCATCAGTAAGTCCTAACAAGACGATTGAAGGAGCTGTTGGCAGTTTAATTGGGGGAGGGCTTGGCGCCTTGATCATAAAATATACTTTGGATATTTCCGGTCTTACCGCATCTGCTGCAATATCAATCGGGATTGTTATTGGAATTGCCACGTTAATTGGTGATTTGATTGAATCGATGTTTAAGAGGGATGCGGGTGTGAAAGATTCCAGCAGTATTATCCCTGGTCATGGAGGTTTACTGGATAAGATTGATGGCCTTCTTGTAGCAGGGCCGGTCCTTTATCTTATGATGCGGTACTTCTGAATTGATAATTCGAAAATTAATAGACAACCAGAATCAACCATCTAACAGTTGCGGTAAGGTGTTTTGCAGATGAAAAAGCTGTCTGTCTTAGGTTCTACAGGCTCTATAGGAAAGAATACACTTGAAGTTATATCGTGTCATCCTGATAAATTCAAGGTTGTTGCTCTTGCTGTAAAGAACAACATTCAGCTACTTGAAGAGCAGATAATTAAATTTAAGCCGGATGTTGTTGCGGTATTTGATAGTGTTGCGGCTGAATGCATTAAGAAAAAAGATTTGTCTGTTGAGGTGTTAGCAGGGGAAAAGGGGTTGGCAGAGGTTGCAAAACTTGAGGATGTGGACATGGTTGTGTCTGCAATCGTGGGTTCGGACGGTCTTGTTCCAACGTATGAGGCTGTCAAGGCCGGCAAGGAACTGGCTCTTGCTACAAAAGAGGCGCTGGTAATGGCGGGGCAAATAATAATGTCAGAGGCGAAAAGGCAGGGTGTAAGGATTCTTCCTGTTGACAGCGAGCATAGCGCGGTCTTTCAGTGTCTTAACAACAGGGATATCAATGAAGTAGAAAAAATAATCTTAACCGCCTCAGGTGGGCCTTTTCTTGGAAAGAGCGTTGCCGAACTTGAGTCTGTTACACCGTCTGATGCTTTAAATCATCCTAACTGGGATATGGGTAAAAAAATTACGATCGATTCCGCTACACTTATGAATAAAGGGCTTGAGGTTATCGAGGCTTACTGGCTGTTTAATCTGCCTCTTGAAAAAATTGATGTTATTCTGCATCCCCAGAGCATAATCCATTCTATGGTCCGGTTTGTTGATGGCAGTGTTATTGCTCAAATGTCTGTACCGGACATGAAGGGACCGATAAGTTACGCTCTTTCCTACCCACAGAGGTTTGAAGGCATATTGCCAGTTCTTGACCTTGCGGAGATTGGGGAGTTGACATTTGAAGAACCGGACAGGAAAAAGTATGTTTCACTTGATCTGACTTATGATGCTCTTAAAAAGGGCGGAACAATGCCGTGTGTGCTAAATGCTGCAAACGAAGTAGCTGTAAAGGCATTTCTGAATGAGCAAATTCCATTTACAGGCATTCCGCAGGTGGTCTCTGATACAATGTTACAGCATGAGGTGTTGAAGGGAGACTCTATAGAAGAGGTTTTGAGTGCCTCAAAGTGGGCAAAACTGAAGGCAGAAGAATTAATTAAGACAATAAATTAACATTAATAGTTGAATATAAAAATTCAAAAAATTAAATGATTGAGATCATTACAGGAGAGGAAATTAATAAATGACATTTATATGGGCTGTAGTTCTGTTCGGTTTACTTATATTCTTTCATGAACTTGGACACTTTGTCCTGGC
>CAZVHL010000126.1:0-4580 GCA_964626925.1 uncultured Nitrospiraceae bacterium | reverse complement strand
CTGTAATATTCTTGTAATATCTTTCTGTTAACCTAATGTCGTTAATTTAAAAGTGCATTTAGATTATTACTCTCATTTGCATTTTAGTTGAAAAGGGCTAACTTGCTGAAAAATAAAAACAGATAAGGAGGGAGACAGTTATGCCCAAAAAACCGGGTGGCAGGGGAGAAGAATTAAAAAGGAGCAAGCAAAATTAAGGGAAGGAGCATGATATGGCAAATAATTTTAATACTGTAGTAAACCCCATTAGAAAGTTTTTTTCTAATGGAGTAAAAATAACAGCTTTCATATTGTTGTTAGTATTAGTGACAGGCTGTGAGAGAAAAGAGCCGGGCAAGGCAGCAATTCAAATCAAAGGTTCGGACACAGAAGTCAATCTGGTTCAGAGGTTGGCAGAGGTTTTTATGGAGAAAACCCCGGATGTTTCTATCGCAGTTACAGGTGGCGGCTCTGGCACGGGGATTGCCGCTCTTATCAATAAGCAGACAGATATAGCAAATTCCTCCCGCGCTATGAAGGATGTAGAGATAAAGCAGGCTAAAGATAAAGGCGTAGATCCTGTTGCTATTGTCTTTGCTTTAGATGGACTGGCTTTAATTACACACCAGAGTCTTTCAGTTGATTCTTTAACCCTTGATGAGGTTGCGAAAATATTTAAAGGCGAAATTTCAGACTGGAAAGAATTGGGGGCGCCTGATTTGCAAATATCTTTGTACGGAAGACAAAGCAATTCAGGAACGTTTGTTTATTTCAGGGATGAAGTTCTCAAAGGGGATTATTCAAAATATATGAAGATGATGAATGGAACTGCTCAGATTGTTGAAGCTATCAAGCAGGACAGGGCGGGCATTGGATATGTGGGCATCGGGTATGTGGTAGATAGCAAAGGGAAAGTGATGAACGGCATAAAGGTTATAAAGATTGCAAAGAATGTGAATTTACCTGCTGTTACCCCCCTTGATCCTGAAAATGTAAAAACAGGACTATATCCAATCAGCAGACCTCTTTTTCAATACACAAATGGGATACCAACAGGGGAAATACTGGAGTTCATAAAATTTGAACTTGGCGAAAAAGGCCAAAAGATAGTATCTTCCGGGGGATATTACCCTGTGACCACTAACTATATAGAATCCAATAGAAAACTGGGTATACTCGATTGAGGTCCATAAAGATTAAAGAAAAAGCAATTCACTTCTTTTTCTTTCTCACAGGCATATCAGCAGTTGTAATTCTTGCCGGGATTTTTTTAATGCTCGTTTTTAATGGTTTCAGGTTATTTGAGGATGTAGGCTTATCCGACTTTTTCTTGGGGACAACCTGGAATCCTTCAGCTTATGAAAAACCTTCTTACGGCATCCTCTCAATGGTTGTAGGCACTTTCATGGTAACTCTGGGCGCTATGATAATTGCAGTGCCGTTGGGTATTGGAGCTGCTGCTTATATTGCTGATGTTGCAAGCCCTAAAATCAGAGAGACACTTAAGCCGATTATTGAGATTCTGGCAGGGATTCCATCAGTAGCTATTGGTTTTATCGGCATTGTTCTGGTGGGACCTCTTATTGCTAAAACATTTGGTTTGACATCCGGATTAAATGCATTAAACGGTTCCATCCTTCTGGCGGTTATGGCTTTGCCAACCATTGTCACTATCTCAGAGGATGCAATAAGGGCTGTACCTAAAAGATATAAAGAGGCTTCTTATGCACTTGGGGCTAACAAATGGACAACGCTCATGAAAGTTACTCTTCCTGCGGCTTTTTCGGGCATTATAGCTTCGGTCATGCTCGGTATTGGAAGGGCCATCGGAGAAACCATGACTGTTTTGATGGTTACTGGAAATGCTATTGCAATGCCTCACAGTTTTTTTGATTCTGTAAGAACAATAACCGCTACTATTGCTATTGAACTGGGCGAGGTGCCCTACGGAACTTCTCATTATTATGCCCTGTTTGCTATAGGAGCGGTTCTTTTTCTCATAAGTATAGGGGTCAATCTGGTTGCAGAGATATTTATAACAAGATTTCGAAAAGCAGGAATATAAGATGAAAAGATTTAAAGAAATTATCGGTCTCGGCATACTCAGACTATCTGCTGTTATTGTCGTATTGTTTCTGGGAATTATTATCTTTGACATAACCACAAAAGGGGCAGGTGTAATTAACTGGAATTTTTTAACAGACTTCCCCAGGGAAGGAATGACCAAAGGAGGAATCTTTCCGGCTGTTGTTGGAACTGTATTTGTAACGATTATAACGACACTTTTTTCTATTCCATTTGGTGTGTGCGCTGCAATTTACCTGAGTGAATATGCAAAAGAGGGCCGAATGACAAGTCTTATTCGGGCCGCAATAAGAAATCTCGCCGGGGTTCCTTCGATTATTTATGGTTTGTTTGGAGTAGCACTTTTTGTGCAGGGGCTGCATTTTGGCACGTCAGTACTCTCAGCGGGTCTCACATTGGGGCTTTTGACCCTGCCCTGGATTATTGCCACTTCTGAAGAGGCACTGAAAACAGTTCCCCAATCCTACAGGGAAGGGGCTTTGGCATTAGGGGCAACAAAGTGGCAGAGTATCTACAGCAATGTTCTTCCCTATGCCCTTTCCGGAATATTAACAGGCAGTATCCTTGGGCTGTCACGGGCTGCAGGAGAGACAGCGCCGATTCTTTTTACCGGGGTAGTTTTCTCTCTTCCTACTCTGCCTGATTCTGTTTTTGACCAATTTATGGCTCTTCCATACCATCTCTATATCTTATCTACCCAGCATCACGCTATCGAGCAGGTTAGACCCCTTGCCTATGGAACGGCTTTGGTATTGATTGTGTTTGTCTTTATGATGAACATGGCTGCGATCATTCTGCGATATAAGTTAAGAAAGAAATTTCAGGTGTAAAATTATGGGAGATTTTATTTATAAGGATAAGATTGTAACAAAAGACCTAAATTTGTTTTACGGAGAAAAACAGATTTTAAAAAAGACAAATTTAAAAATTCCTCAAAATAGCATAACAGCCATTATTGGTCCATCAGGTTGTGGGAAGTCCACTTTATTGAGGTGTATGAACAGGATGAACGATCTCCTTCCCGAGACGAGAATTGAGGGGCAGATACTGTTTGATGGAAAAGATATTTATGCGAATGGTGTTGATGTTGTGGAGATCAGACGAAAAATAGGCATGGTCTTTCAGCGGCCAAATCCGTTTCCAAAAACAATATACGATAACATTGTCTATGGTTTAAAAATTAAGGGACTTAAGGACAAAAAGAAAAATGATGAGATCGTGGAAAGGAGTTTGAAAAACAGTGGACTGTGGGAAGAGGTTAAAGACCGTCTCCATACCTCTGCTTTGCAACTCTCCGGCGGACAGCAGCAGCGGTTGTGCATTACGCGTGCATTAGCCATTGAGCCGGAAGTCATCCTGATGGATGAGCCTTGCTCTGCTCTTGACCCTGCCAGCACCCTGAAAGTGGAGGAGCTTATGCAAGAGTTGAAAAAAAGATATACAATCATCCTGGTTACTCATAATATGCAGCAAGCTGCAAGGGTTTCAGATTTAACAGGATTTCTCTATCTGGGCGAGCTTATTGAGTTTGGCAAGACAACTAAAATTTTTACAAACCCAAAAGAAAAACTCACTGAAAATTATATAACCGGACGTTTCGGTTAAACGGGGAGAAAACATGACAACAAGGGAAACTTTTCAGAGACATAAAAAAGAACTGGAACAGGAGCTTATTAATATGGGTGAAATGGTTATTCATGCAATCAACCATTCAGTTGAGGCATTGAAAAAGCAAAATATCGAGGAAGCCAAAAAAATAGTAACTGACGACATGCTCATCAATAAAAAAAGATGGGATATTGAGGAAGGATGCATAAACCTGATAGCTACACAGCAGCCGGTAGCTTCTGACTTGCGGGATCTTATTGCCATTTTAAATATAATTACTGAACTTGAACGCATGGGCGACTATGCTGCAGGCACTGCAAATATCGTGATTATGATAGGTGACCAGCCTTTGATTAAACCTTTGATTGACATCCCTCGAATGACTGAAAAGGCAATAGATATGATAAAAAGGGCGCTTGTAGCATTTATGAAACAGGATGTTGAGACAGCACGGGCTATTTGCAATGAAGATGATGAAGTGGATATGCTGTACGATCAGATATATCGGGAGCTTTTATCCTTTATGATTGAAGACCCGAAGAAAATTACCGGCGCTACCTATTTGATGTGGGTGGCACATAATCTGGAGAGAATAGCCGACCGCGTGACAAATATCTGTGAACGAACAGTTTATCTCGTAACCGGCAAAATGGAAGAGATAAATGTATCAAAATATTAAAATAATTACCCCTTACATGCTTATCCAAGAGGCCAATAATAGCAATGGTTGGTTATAGTCCTGCTGATTGGAATTATAATAGAACCTGCTGTAATTGTAGTAATTAATACGTACACATTCATTTAAATATATCGTTCAATTGTTTTTCTCAATATTATTCAGATAGTTGCAATAATTGCATTTCTGAGCAAATATTGAAGATTTATAGCTCTTATAAATTTAATTAATT
>CAZVHL010000125.1:0-4585 GCA_964626925.1 uncultured Nitrospiraceae bacterium | reverse complement strand
GTAAATCCAACAGTCTGAAGGAGATTTGAATCAGCATCCTGCAGTTCAACTTTCCACTCACCCTTCAATCCTCCAAGTCTTTTGCTTGAATATGTACGCCACTTTGCCCCTTTTTTAAGAGGAAGATTTACTATTGCCATCCTCTTGTCTCGATGATACCAGATAAAACTGACTGTGGTATCCTGTTCAATGGCTGTTGCTTCGAGAAAGCAGTATACTTTTTCTGTGGATGCTGCGAATATGTCTACAACACCAATAGGTTTCAGATTTTCTACGCTACCGGCTATTTCTAAGCGAGAAACCGTAAAATGTGATTGACCTTCTGCCTGTACTGACTTAGGCACTAAAACAGTCATTAAAGCGCCTGCCAGCAAAAGAAAGAACATAAAGGCATGAATTGACTCAAGAAGTTTTTTCATCTTTATTCCTCCATATTAATAAATGGGTTGAAAAATCTATTTCTTAATTGGAAAATTATAACACCATATTAAAATCTGTGTATAAATAATTGCTTAAATAATCTTATATATTTAACAAACCAGTGAAATCAAAGTTCATTGTTTGCCGACAATATAGCCCCGATACTTACTAACAACACAGTGTTCAGCATACTATATTCAGAATACGATATGCAGGGCCTTGAGAAATTACGGTTGGATGTGAAACAATACAACTCGACAAACATTTCCCATGGAGTTTGATCTGACTTGTACAAACATTAAACATTTGCTATACTGTTAATTAACTTGACACACGACGTAGCTCGCTGTCAAAAGAAATTACACCTAAATCACAAAAAAGATGAATACACATATTCGTTCAATCGCAACAGCTATATTATTATTTATGGCTATTCCTATATCGTCTTATGCCGGACCTGTTTTTTCATTGTTTTTACCGGCAGATAGCCCTGCTTTAAAACAGATTCCGTTTGGAGAGAAAATAAGTTTCTCTTCTGAAAAGCTTGCTACCCCTGTTAATGATAATCAGGTTAAAAGTCCAGTATTTCTCTCAACTATTGATGTCAAGCAGCCTGCTATTAAGGCCCTCTATGAAACTCACGGATATAATAATGCTGTACTGCAGAATTTAAGAGATTTCTCCAGGTTTAAAAATAGTTTCAGTAAGCGCCTGATGCGATCCGGAAAATATGTAACTCAGATGTCGGATATTCTGGTAAACAATGGACTGCCTCGTGAGCTGGTATATCTTCCACTTATCGAGAGTGAATTCAGAACCGATGCATATTCTCACAAAAAGGCGTCCGGCCCATGGCAGATTATGCCTAGAACTGCGAAGATACTTGGTCTGAAAATTGACTGGTGGATTGATGAAAGGCGTGATCCAGAAAAATCGACCAGAGTTGCTGCGAAGTATCTGAACTATCTCTACAAAAAATTTGGCTCATGGAACCTTGCGCTTGCAGCTTATAATGCTGGAGAGGGAAAGATTCGCAAGGCGCTCAGGAGTTCCGGCACTACAAGCTACTGGGAAATAAGAGAGACCCGGTATATTGCAGGGGAAACAAAGAACTATGTCCCTCTTTATATAGCAGCAGCTGCGATTGCAATGGATCCCGAAGGATTTGGTTTTAAGAAAGTAGAGTATCAAAGGCCTCTTGAATATGATGAAGTAGTAATTAACCAGCCGATGTCGATTGACATGATAGCCCGGTTTACCGGAGTTGATGAACGCATAATAAAAGATCTGAACCCCGAACTTAGACGCTGGTGCACTCCTCCAGATGTTGCAGAATATAAGCTCAGGATACCAAAGAGCGCAAAGAAAATGTTTATGGCCAGTATCAACAAGACAGTGGTCCAGGATTTAATGAATATTAGATTCTATCAAGTAGAACGTGGGGATACCGTAGCAAAAATAGCAAAGAAACTTGGAGCATCTATTCAGAGGATTATTAATATGAATGGTCTTGGAAGAAGCGCTATGATTTTTGCTGGAAAGCAGATAGTGGTCCCCCCCGAAAGGAACCTGACATTATAATCAATACTTGTCTGACCGGGTTCGATACTTTTTCATTCTGATGCAGGCTGCAGTTGTTTTTCATCTGCTGTATCTTCTGTTTTAACTTCCGGCTCATTTTCATTGCCAGTTACTTCGACTTTCTTTGGTTCTTCCGCATCGATTCTTGAGCTGGCTTCAGCGTTCCATGGTGATGCTGGAAATGCAGCCATAATTCCTTTGTATATTTCGACAGCCTTTTCTTTCTGTCCTATCTTGTCATAATATCTTGCTTCAAGTATTAAAGCGGTATCCTTAAAAATGCCGCCGTCCACTTCAGAAAGTTGTCCAAGTGTTTTCAGAGCCTCATCGTTTTGATCTGATTTGAAATATACGGATGCGAGTTTATGATAAACCAGTGGAAGGATCTGCTTTTGTCCACCGAATTTTGAAATAAAATTATTATATTCTTTAATTGCATTTTCATAATCATTAAGTTTGAAATAAGTGTTACCCAGATAAAACAGGGCCAATGGTGTAACTTTCACATTAACTGATTCTTTGTATAGCTCCAATGCCTGTTTTTGTCTTTCCTCACTGGATAATGATGAGTTAACGGCCGCACCATAATAGTATCCGGTAGCTTCAGTTTGTAATGAATAAGCTTTTTTGTACTTGGAAGTTGAATACAGAGAAAATGTTATGAATAGAATAATAATCGCAACTATAACAGACACACCAATAATGAGCTGTTTCTGTCGTTTTTTAATTACTTCAAATGCCTGCAAGGCAGCACCTTTTACTTCGCTCTCCTGAACAGGCTTTTTTCTGGGAGTTCTTTTTTTAATTACTTTCGGCATTAATTCCTCCTGATATTCTCGACCAACTTTTGGGAATTCGCAAAAATAGAATCCAGACTTTCGTCCGGTATTCCGGCAGAACTCAATATAGTCCTGGCCCTGTCTACAGTAATAAGGTCTTCAGGGGCATGAGCATCAGTATTAATAATCATAGTTGCTCCTGCTGCCATTGCTATCTTGGCAACATGGCCGTTTGAAAGACTATGTCCACTTCTTGCAGTTATCTCAAGTGCCACATTCTTTTCTCCTGCAAGTACAGCTTCTTCCAGATGGATAAGACCGGGATGAGACAGTATGTCTGCTCCTGCCTCGATTGCAGCCCTGTTAGTGCCGGCAATGACAGGTTCCGCAACTGTCTCACCATGGACTATGACAATTTTGGCTCCGAGATCTCTTGCCTGCTCAACAAGTTTCCCGATTAAAGCAGGCGGTACATGCGTTATCTCTGCTCCGGGTATGATTTTCAGATGCGAGTGATTTTCGAGTTTAGCTGAAGCCTCGACTAAACGTGGTACAACAAAATCTATATTGGACATATCAACATGATCGGTAATTGCCAGTGCCAGATAGCCAGCATTAGCGGCTCTTTGCACCAGCTCTGACGGAAGCAGCACGCCGTCACTGAGAAGAGTATGTGTGTGCAGGTCAATCATAACATAGTAATATGCAGGAATCCCGGGGTAAATGTCAAAAGAGTTGTTTTTGACATGTGAATATCTTTAGAGTAATATAATCAACTATGAAAAAAGTGCGATTAACAGAGAAAGTAAAGGCCGCTGGCTGAGCAGCAAAACTGGGTCCGGCGGATCTATCTGAAATACTTTCAGGCTTAAACAAGTGCGAGAGCCGTAAGGTCGTTGTTGGACTTGGTGATGACGCAGGAGTGTTTCGTCACAAGAACACTCTTATGGTTGAAACTGTAGATGTTATCACTCCAATAGTCGACGATCCGTACACATTTGGAGCGGTATGTGCTGCTAATTCAGTGAGTGATATATTTGCTATGGGAGGCACTCCTCTGACAGCACTTGCTATTCTTGGATATTCATCATGTGATTATAAGCCGGAAGTTATAAGGAGGCTTTTAAATGGAGCTATTGAAAAGCTTCAGGAAGCGGGTGCATGTCTGATAGGCGGGCACAGTATAGAAGATGAGCAGTTTAAATTTGGTTTTGCGATATCGGGAACAGTTGAGAAGAATAATATTTTGAAAGCAGGCGGGGCAAATGCCGGTGATGTACTTGTTCTGACAAAACAGCTTGGAACAGGGGTTCTCTGCTCTGCAGTGAAACGCAGGAAGATGAAGGAATCGTCACTGAAACAGGTCATTGCGTCAATGTTGACACTTAATAAAACTGCAGCTGAGGCTGCTGTTCGGGCAGGTGCGAAAGGAGCGACTGATGTTACAGGATTTGGGTTGCTCGGCCATGCATTGAATGTAGCTGAAAGTTCCGGGGTTGACCTTGTCATACATAACGAGAGTGTTCCTTTGATGAAAAGGGCAAAAGAATTCATTTCTGCTGGATTTGCTCCAAAGGGGGCAAAAAATAATCTCGGGTTTGTACACAAGAAAACAACTTTTTCCAGGGGGATTAGCGATGTAGACAAGCTTGCCCTGGCTGACCCACAAACTTCAGGCGGACTTCTCGTCGCTATTTCCCAAAAGAGGGTTGCAAAATTCAAGAACGCTTTAAAAAAGACAAACACTCCATACTGGATAATCGGTGAAGCAGTTAAGGGAAGAGGCAGGATAATAGTTAAGTAAC